>JBCDJM010000197.1:0-14608 GCA_038747755.1 Cyanobacteria bacterium P01_H01_bin.35 | reverse complement strand
CTCCAATTATCAATTAATGAACGCCCTTTAAATTAAGCTCATAACTGATAACTGATTTGGAGGTAAACCTATGGCGGGCAAGATGCCCGCACTACAATAATTTTACTATTTAAACTCTAACTCATAGGAGGTACTAATAATTTAGAATCCGGTTGAACAGTTGTCATTGCGACCGAAGGGAAGCAATCTCCTCAACCCCTGAGATTGCTATCCGTTACGGAATGCTCCGCAAACCTTCCACTTCGTTCCAGTCGCAATGACTAGGGTACTGATAACTAAATTTAACATTACTTGGAGACAACATGAAAAGACGTAAATTTTTACAATTAACAAGCTTATTATCAGCTTCAGGAATTATCTCTGTTGGTAGTCATGGTTGGGTAGCAAAAGGATTAGCTCAAAGCAATAATCGTAAACGATTAATAGTTGTTTTTCTCCGTGGAGGAGTCGATGGATTAAATGTTGTTATTCCCCACCAAGAAGATGTTTATTATGATGTACGACCAAAAATAGCAATTCCAGATCCAGGAGAACAAAACGGAGCAATAAATTTAGACGGTCAATTTGGTTTACATCCTGCTTTAGCAAGTATCATGCCCCTCTGGCAAAATCGCAGTTTAGCTTTTATTCACGCTTGCGGTTTAAACAACGATACTCGCTCCCATTTTGATGCTCAATATTATATGGAAACAGGTATTCCAGGTAATAAAAAAATCCCTGACGGATGGATGAATCGCCTATTAGCAAATCTCCCAAAAGATCGACCTACTCAAGCAGTTAATATAGGAGATATACCACCGCGTATTCTCATGGGTGAAATGCCAGTTGCTAGTTTGGCTACAGGTAGAAACTCAACTCGCAGTTTGCCAATAGATCGCCCCAAAATTTATGCAGCATTCGATCGCCTTTATAGCGGTAATGATGAACTGAGTAGAGTTTACCAAGAAGGTCGTCAAGCAAGAGAATTATTACTTGCTGACCTGGAGAAAGAAATGGAAGAAGCTTCTGCAGGCGCACCACCGCCAAAAGGTTTTGCTGGGGATGCTAAAAACTTGGCTCAAATAATGGTTGGTGACTCCAAAACTCAGTTAGGATTTCTTGCTCTCGGTGGTTGGGATACTCATATTAGCCAAGGTAGCACTCAAGGTTGGTTAGCAACAAGATTAAAACATCTTGGGGAAGGTTTAGTGACTCTAGTTCAAGAGTTAGGTTCCCTTTACTCAGAAACCGTGATTTTAGTAATGTCAGAATTTGGTCGCACAGTTAAAGAAAATGGTAATGGTGGTACCGATCATGGTCATGGTAATGTGATGTGGATTTTAGGTGGTGGCGTGCGTGGGGGTCAGGTTTACGGACAATGGCCTGGTTTAGATGAATCAGAATTGTTCCAAAAACGGGATTTAGCAGTGACAACGGAGTTCCGCGATGTGATTTCTAGTGTTTTAGAACAGCATATTGGTTTTAAGCGATCGCAAATAGCACAAGTGTTTCCTGGCTATTACTATAATCAGCGTTTACCTTTATTGTAATAGAAATCGGGTTTGCTAATTACGGTTTGCTGAAAAAGTCTTTTTTAAGGAGTAGGGGAGCGGGGGAGTAGGGGAGTCAGGGCAAACGCATCTAAATTCTGGAACCTTCTACCATTAAGCCTTAGAGGAGTGATAAATATAAATACTTAGATACCTAACATCCTTGCCCTGTCAGAACTTCGCTCATAAGATGCCTTTGCCCTGAGTAGGGGAGTAGGTAGAGACGTTGCATGCAACGTCTTTACGGGAGTAATTTTTTTTGCTCAACTATGCGCCCAAAATACACTCCTTTTTGAGCATAAAGAGCTGAAAACTAGGTACTTTTTTCAGATATAAAAAGGCTAAAACTTTTCTCTGTAAATGCTTTGACATTTAATCAGCAGAGCAATAATTATTTTTTTCACTCATAAATCAAATGTTAGAGACTGTTTGTAAAGTAAAGATTAATATGGTTAGAATGCTTAATTTTCCCTGGGTTACGGCGGAAAGTTAAATTTTGGTTCCGGTTCATAATTATTGCCGCCTCACCCTCCCCACCCTACGCCTGGATTTAATATTCCTTTTACAAACAGTCTCTTATATTCCATTATAAGCTAATTTTAATTTTACCTTGGTAAGAGTTTCTACTCTCTAATCTTCTCTCACTCAACCACTGCTGAAATACTTCAAACCTACCATCATCAGGATTAACAATTCGATAAATTCGCAATCGTTTTTTCTGGTGAGTTTCTGTTCGTAAAAATTCTAAACTATAACCAATTTTATCCAAAAAACGTCCCACAATTGTAATCGGACTAGAGTTAGCAGCTAATCCTATTCCTAATATGGTTTTAATTTCTTTTCGGTTTGATAAAGCTGTTTTTCCTAACAATTGTAAGTCTGGATCTATATTTTTCAATTCCCGTTGTTTATCTTTCAAAAATGAGGGTATTTTTAATAGTTCTATTACTCCAATAGTTGCACCTAATAAACAATCATTAAAATCAGGAATAAAAATATTACCTTTACCTAAATCCAACAATTTTTTTGCTACTTCTTTATCCCGCACTGCTAAATATGGTCTCCCTACTGTCATAAAATAATGTATTTGCAATTGTTCATACCATCCACTATCGTCTTTCTGAACTAATTCAGCAGTTATGGGAATGCTGTAACGCAACATCAACTCAAACTTGCGTTGTTCCCGTTGTTGTTGAATTGGTTTTGATAATCTTTTTTTGAGCTTTTGATACTCGGATAAACTAATATTTTTTGCAGTGGCGATCGCTTCACATTCTGTCTGATAATTTTGCTTAATTACAGTAGCGATCGCTTCTTGCAAACTATTAATTTCTGTCGGAGTTTCTGATAATTTTTTGTCTTTTGAATTATCGGGTAAAATTTCTGGAGAAGTTTCTAGAATCTGATGCCCTTCTATTCGCAAAGATTCTAAAACAGACTCTCGATATTGATTCATTCCGGCATTAAAACGAACCGCCATTTTTGCCCAACACAAAAAAGATTCTGCCTGAAAACCTACTTCCAAATCATCCAAACTATCAAAATCAGATTGTTGTAATAATCTGATATTCAGTTGAGTCAAACGTTGTTCGGAATTAAGCAAAGAAGTGATGGAAGTCGAACCATTACCAACCTGATTAAAACCACAATTTGCCACCCATAAATATCTGGGGATATTTTCACGAACTCTACCCAAAGATTGACAAACAGAAGTTGCTCCCTGCACCCCCTGAGCAATTCCCCAAACTGAAGTAAAATGCCCTTGAATATCAATACTAACTCCAGTTTCAATAGAGGGAGAAGCTAAGACAATATCGTATTTTGGTAAGACTTGATTTAATGATTTAATACAACCATAAGCAGGATGATTTGGTTCTGCTAAAGATTCGGAATCTATTCTCAAAATTTTTAACTGGGGAAACTGTTTTTTCAGATAAGCTTCTAAAGCACGAGTTCCCCATTTACTTGTTAGTTTTTGCGCCGATAAACAAACCATTGGTTTGCCACCTTCACGAATATGTTTGTGTAAATCTGCTATTAATCTTTTGGGAGTTGTTTCTGGATAATTAAAAATTTGCCAAGCTTCTCTTTCTCCAGGCAACCAATCATTTTGAATAATAAAAGGTTCTAGTTTTACTCCTGCTAAAGCTTGTAAATAATCTATGGAAATATCGCTGAGGTCAGCATCTGCTATAAATACTTGACCTATACCTCCTAAAACATTTTGCATTAATGTTTTGAAACATCTAAGAATTTCTACTCTGCTTTGCCGACAAGTATTGGAATTTAAACCATGCCAAATTACCTGTTCAATTTCATCAATAATTACTATTCCATCCGACCAAGTTTCGGGATTAAAGTTTGCTTGGGAATTAGGATGCAAAGAGTCAATACATAAACCTAAACCTAATAATTTATCTGGGGATTCTGAGTTGACTTCTGTAATATATTTCAATCCAAAACGTTGACATAATTCTTGTACTAATTGCACCCGATGACCGATAACTAAAACTTTTTGATTGCGAGCTACAGCTTGAGCAACTATTTTTTCTAACAACTTAGTTTTTCCAGTTCCTTTTGCAGATTTTATGCCTACAAGTTTGGCTGGAAAATTTGTACTGTAAGCTAAATCGAGATTATCTAATTTCTGTAAATTATTATTGCCTAAAGAACTAAAAATATTTTGTTCTGAAAGATAGCGACTATTAACTCTCAAATTTACGGGATATGTGAGACTGCTAAATGATTTAGCTTTCCAGAGTTGTAAAGGTAATGCTTTTGCATAAGCTTCATCAAAAACATTTTTTCCCTGATTAGCGATTAAATCATCTACTCCTTTACCTAATTCGGGATTCCAGGAAATTACTTTAACGTTACATCCTTTTTTGGTGAGCAAATATCCAGTTTTTGTAATAGCAGCATTAACATTTTTAATAGTTTTAGGTTTAGTATCTTGGTCAAATACAATATAAATTTCTCGATGATTATTAATTAGCTTTTCTAACTGGGGAATTAAATTTGGTTTGCCAATACGGTTGCCATATTCGTCTCTCAAAACTCGGTATCCACCAAATACTCCTGGTAAGGCAATAGCTATGTATGATGCTGTTAGTAAAGCTCCTGCTTTTTTCGCTCCTTCGGTAATACATAAAGGTATCTGAGGATGCTTAATAAACCATTCCCAAAAACCAAAGTCTGGTTGATTATGATCGATATCTTCTGGCAGTATTTCTAATTGATAACGACTGGCTATTTTCTGCCATAAATGTAGGGGAATTTTTAGAGCAAATAAACTGGTAGGAGTTTTGGGAGGATGTTCATATTTTATTAACTTTTTTTGGTCGTAACTATGACGTGGTTGACTAGGTTTAAAACAACCCCAAAGGTCTTCTTTTCCTGAAAGTAAATCAATTCCAGAACACCACCATCCACCTTCTTCAATATGTTGGTATCGCTTTAATATTTCGCTCGTTACTCTACCATCATTTCGTCGAGGAATGGCTTCAGAATATAAGAGAAATTCATAAGGTTCTTGTCCTTCTAATGGGACAACGTTGAGGTGAATTAATTGGTCATCAACACAGCTATTAGTCCATTCTCGGAAATAATTAATTTGTGGTTGGGGATTTGGGTTCATTGAATGATGCACTCTATATATAGTGACAGTTCCTTATTATATTAGAAAAATACACTATATGTAGATTAAATTTTCCTTGGCATCAACAACCTAATTATATAATAGGACTTATGCAGAAATTGGCTCGATCTAGGAAATTTCCTGAGATAGAATCTATTTGATATCTTTTAGATTGATCTTCTTTTCTACAACATTCGTTCAGAGCGGAGAAACAATAATATTTTTAGTTGAATAAAAAGTCATGCGTATGGGCGAGTGACGGTTGACAGTTTTTACTATATTATCAGAATTTTTGTGGGGATGCAACCCAAAATCCTTTGACGCGCCGATTTTTTTTGGTAGCTCTCAGAGAATGAAAATGTTTGTGGTTTTCGACTTTTGCTGTTTGTGGGATGATTTGTCAGAATTGCTATGGCAGATTATTGTGGAATTTTAGTTAGGGAAAATTTGTGAGTATATCTGTTCGTTGAAGAAGGGAGTCGGGATGAGGAAGTCGGGAGTAGTAATTTCGGAAACAGGGAAGATAAAATCAGAAAAATTACTCTACCTCAGTAATTTGAGAAACCTGATAGATAGCTGGTTGGTAAAATTTCTACTTTTGCTGTTTGTGGAATAATTTTTCAGAATTGCTATGGCAGATTATTGTGAGATTTTAGTCAGGGAAAATTTGTGAGTATATCTGTTCGTTGAAGAAGGTAGTCGGGATGAGGGAGTCGGGAGTATGAATTTGGGAAACAGGGAAGATAAAAGAATAAAAATAACTGGTAAGCATTCAACTATTAGCCATCATCTACCTTCCTTCTTCCTTCTTTCTTCTTCCTTCTTCCTTCCTTCAATAACCAAAAATTCTGAAAATATCTGCTGCCTCTCTCTGAATAAAGTTAATTTCTTCCTGTTGCAAAACCTGACGATAACGCCCTACACTTACTGGCGATATTCCTTTACCATAAAGTTTTGAATACCAAGGTTTTTCTGCATTGGTTAACTGAGTATAATTAATTTGACTTCGCTGCCATTTATCATCTTTTATAGAGCTACTTAAATTTAAACCAGTAAAATCTTGAAGTTGTTGAATAGCTACAGTAGAATTAAGTACCAAATGTTCATATTTAATATAAGCAACCTTAGTTTGAAAGCTTGTTAATTTACAATTCCAGGAAGCTGCATAAGCACGGCGATAAAATTCTAGAAATTCTGATATTTTTCTTTCTGTAAACATCGGTGTTAAATGTCTAGTTTCACCCAGACTTGCCATTTTATTTCCCACATTAATTAAAGAGGCAATAGTGTCTCTGGGGTCTCGAATAATCAATATAAATTTCACATCTTCTACCAACTCATAAATCTCTGGAAATAATTCTCCTATGAGAGGGTATTTGAGGACAATATGAGTAGCATCAGTATAACGTTTCCGAATATGTTTTAAAAATTTATTGACTAATCCAGCACTAAAATTTCTGAGTTCTGCTATATCGGAAAAATAATATTTGCTCTGGCTTTCAAAATCAATTTTACCTGTACTATAAGCATTAACTAAATGATACAGATAACCTACTTCTCCAATTAACGGATTAACTTTGGTATCAGAGCAAATAATATTTTGTAATAAAGTAGTTCCAGAGCGAGGGCATCCACCAATAAAAAAGTAAGTCATAGAAATAAGAAGGAAGAAGTTAGAAGGAAGAAGTAATAACACTTTAAAATAGAGGAAGTAAGGAAGAAGAAAGAAGCAAGGAAGAAGTAATACTACTTTGAAATCTGAGGGGGATAACAAAAGGGTACATTTTGAGCGAGTATGCTGAAAAATTAAAAATAGCTGCTCCAGTTCATTTTAGATAGCTATCTCTATCATTTTCCCTTTTTTTCAAAATTTACTCCTTCTTCCTTCTTACTTCTTACTTCTTCCTTACTTCAATTAATTTTTCTACTAATTTAATTCCTTCGTCTTTAGTAAAAATCTTTTCCTCAGCTCGTGCTATTTGAATTTCTGTTAAAAGGTGACCGACTATAGGACCTTTGGGTAATTTTAGAGCTGTAATTAAATCATTTCCATTTAACAAAGATATAGGATGAGCAACTGGATCGTCTGGATTAATATAACGTTCAATTAAACAATTAATTTCTTGTCTAGATATTCCTTTAGCCACTGCTACAACTGCTAGAGCAGGAAAATTTTTTCCTATTTCTTGAAAGAAAAAATATTGTTCCCTAACAGACATCTGAGAAATTTCTACTTCCGACAGTTTTGCTAAACCTTTTATAACTGCAATTGTACTTTTAATTTCTGCATTGCTATATTTCAACCGCATCAATTCAACTTCGGCTTTTTCTGGATAAGGATTAACTAATATTGCTAATTTAGCGATCGCCAATAAAGATGTTTTGACTGTCTCGCGCACCCCAGTTGCTAACTCTACTTTTAAATTCGACCAATTTTTTTCTAACTGCTCTACTGCTATCTCTACCTTTTTTCCTATTTCTAAATTTTCTGTTGCTGCGGGAAAATAATCTGAGAGTAAACCATTTTTCCAAGCTTTTTCTATCCAAACCATTCCTTGGGGATGACTCAATAAATAACCTAATTCTGTCTGTACTCTTTCTGCTGCAACTTGGGTAAGTAAAGGTGCAAACTCTCGAATTTTTGTTTGAGTTTCTGGAGAAATAACAAAACCTAATTGTGCTGCTTGACGATATGCGCGTAAAAGTCGAAGGGGGTCTTCTTTAAGATTCGCATATTTTACCATTCTAATAATACCCTCTTGCAAATCTTTTAGAGCATTAAATAAATCTATCAATTCATTAGTAAAAGGATTATAGGCAATAGCATTTATCGTAAAATCTCGTCGCCATAAATCTTCCTCTAAACTATCACCTTCAATCTCAGCAAAATCAACTGTCGTTCCTTGAAATACTACCCTGGCAATTTTTCTTTCCGCATCCAAAACAACAAACCCCGCTTGATATTTCTTGGCAATATTTCTGGCAATACTAACTGCTTGCTCAAGAATAATAAAATCTAAATCCAAATATTCCCTCTTCCGTTTCAGCAAAGCATCCCGCACTGAACCACCCACTAAATAAACAGGTTGAGGGAGCATTTTTCCGTCAAATGGCCAAGTTTTCGGTGATAAAGCAGACAAGGAATTTATCGACATTGCCACAAAAATTAAATGAATTTCTTTGCAGTTAGACTTTTACTTAGGTTAAAGTTAACATTATGTCTGAAAAAAATATATTTTTCCCCGAAAATAACTTTTGTCTCTAGGGCAAAATTTTATCAACGCCAGATAAAATTAATTTGCGTTAGAATATAGCAAATTTCCATCTCTGAGTGAGGTAAAAAGTTCGTTTGTTTTAGGGAGCAGGTGAGTAGGGAGTAGGGAGTAGGGAATAGGGAGTAGAAAAGAATAAAAACAACTTTACCTCAGTAATTTGAGAAACCCTATATAAACTTATCAAATCATTAAGATAGGAAATTATTACATCAATTAAGATTAAACTTGAACAAAAAATAAGGTCTTAAGTCTCCCCTTTTAAGAATATTAAAAGAATAAACTTCAGTATTTCAACCCTCTGGGTTCCGTCAGAGAGACTGATAACTGATAACTAATAACTGATAACTGAAATGAGGTACTTATAAATGTGTATTTGTGTTAACTGCCATTATGTAGATCGGTGTGTCACTTATCATGCTGTAGAAACTCAGCACGAACAACTTCATTTAACAGAAAATCCAGATTTTGACCCGGTTGAACCTACTATCAATGTTAATATTCGTCCTCTACAAGAGGAAATTGAGATGGAATGGGATGTTGTTGGTTGTGAAAGTTTTCTAAAAGAAATGGGCAAATGGGCAAAATTAAGGCCAGGTGAACTTATCCCTACTTAAATTAATGGATAATGGATAATTGATAATTGATAATGTAAGCATTCAGCCGTCAGCTAACAGCTATCAGCTTTATTACCTTTAAAGAGAGAACAGAAATTATTATTAAACTGTACCTCACATCCTAAAAATTTTAGTAAAGCTATAAAAAGCTGTTTGCGCAGCATTCCGTAGGAAATGTTTACTTGATAATTAATCCTCAGAGATTTACAGCGTCTCCTTTTAAATGGATAATTGATAATTAGAGATAGTTTTTATTATCAACTATCATTATCCATTATTCACTATCCATTATCAATCAATGAAACACCTAAATAAGAAACCGGGTTTATTCCTCTAATTATTGTTTTTCAAACCACGAAATTTCTTTGATAAGCCTGGTTTATAAGTAAGTCCTACTCTAACCCAGATCAAATAAATATAAAAATCTTCATCTATTCTAATGAGTTATTGTTTTAATCCTACCTGTAAAAAACCACAAAATTCTCCGAAGGCTGAAATTTGTCAGAATTGCAATTCACCATTATTACTAATTCCTCAAGAAATAGAAACAAAGAAAATTATTCCGTCGCTAGATAATAATTCCAAAATAACTAACCAGTCTCATTACCGCATCCTTAAACTTATTGGATATGGTGGTTTTGGTAGAACTTTTTTGGCAGTAGATGAAGCAAATACTCCAGAAAAAGTTTGTGTAATTAAACAGTTTTTTCCTCAGAATAAAAATTATCATCAAAATTATCCTACATCCTCAGAAAAAACTTCTGGTAATGGGGAACTTCAGGTAAAAACAATCTCTGAAAAAGCTGTTGAATTATTTCAGCAAGAAGCGCAACAATTAAAAACTTTAGGCAGTAATCCTCAAATTCCGGAATTATTTCAATATTTTCAGCAAGACGAACAACAATATCTCGTTCAAGAATATATTGAAGGTAAAAATCTTGCTCAAGAATTACAAGAAAAAGGTGTCTTTGCTGAGGCTAAAATTAGGGAATTGTTAAATGATTTATTGCCAGTATTACAGTTTGTCCATAAATCTCAAGTTATTCATCGAGATATTAAGCCAGAGAATATTATTCGTCGCACTACAGGTAAACTTGTTTTAGTGGATTTTGGTGCTGCTAAGTTAGTAGAGAAAAAAGGTTTACCTCAAACAGGTACTATTATTGGTAGTGCTGCTTATACCGCTCCCGAACAACTTATGGGTAAAGCAGTTTTCGCCAGCGATCTTTATAGTTTGGGTGTGACTTGTATTCATCTATTGACTCAAGTTTCACCATTCGATCTATTCGATAGTAGAAATAGTAAATGGGTGTGGCGAGATTATTTAAAAGTGTCTGTCAGTGAGGAACTTGGTAGAATTTTAGACAAAATGTTACAAGGTGCGACTAATCGTCGTTACCATTCTGCTGCTGCTATTATGAGACATCTAAACCCTCAGTCTACTTATATGGAGACTGTTTATTTTTCTGCTAAAGAAGCAGTTCCGAAAAAGTTAACTCTACAAGCAGAAATTCGACGAGAGTTGCAAGAGGTTTTAGCTTTTGAGTCGCTGAAAGTTCAGGTGAGTCGCGTGAAAAAAACTTTGACTATTGTGATTAGTAGAAAATCAGACAAAAAGGTTAATTATGCTCAAATTTTAAAGATAATTTCTGCTAAGTTGACTGATTTGAATTTGCCAAATATAGATAAGGTAAAATTGTTAGGTAAACCTCAGAGTAAGACTGTACCAGAGTGGCAAAAAATATTGAGAATTAACCATCAAGCTAGATGGAAAAATAAAATTGTGAGGCTGCAAAAAACAGAGAATTTTATCAAGCTATCACAGTTGGGAACTCAGAGTTTTTGGTTAGCTAGATTTAGGGAAAAAGAATTTTGGCTAGATGCTTTGATGTTTGGCTTGGTTGGATTTATCTTTGGTTATCGAATAATTATTTGGCATCCCCTAATAGCTGTTATAATTGCCTCAGCTTTTATGACAGTTAAACATCAGGTGGGAAAACAGAATAAATTGGCAACTAATAATTTATTTGCTACAGTGGCAACTGTATTTTTAATAGTGGGTTTGTTAGGTTTAAGATTTTGGATTGATGATATTTTTGGCTTACTTTTAGGTTGTTTATTTGTTGCTCTACCAATATTTTATGTCAGGGAGGAAATGAGAATTTAGAATAGAAAATTTAGAAACTACGAAATCAGGAGTCAGGATGAATAACTGCGATGCCATTTATTTATTATCGTGCAAAAAACTGTAGGGGTTTGGTCTCCAAACCCCATTTTTCTTGCTCCTTCCTTCTTCCTTCTTCCTTCTTTCTTCTTCCTTCAAACAAATGACAAATAATCAAAAAAAATATGGTTTAGGAATTCACACTACCAGTCCAGAATTAGGTTTAGCTATTAGTAACTTTACCGAAAATACTCGCTCTCAAACTTGGAATTTAGGGCGAGATCTATCGACTCAACTACATCAAAAATTACAGGATTTCATGCCACCTCAAATGTGGCAAGATTTAAGTTTTATTGCTGTTGCTAAAGGTCCAGGAAGTTTCACAGGTACTCGTATTGGTGTAGTCACAGCTAGAACTTTAGCTCAACAGTTAAATATTCCACTATTCGCAATTTCAACTTTAGCAACTATAGCTTGGTCATCTAAACAGAAAAGTCAGAATTTATGTCTACAAATGCCTGCTCAAAGAGAGCAGTTATTTACAGCTATTTATCATGTAGAAGAAATGGGTATCAATCATCTTTTAGAAGATACACTAATGAATCCTGAAGCATGGCAAAAAATATTAGAAAACTGGGAAATTTCTTATCAGTTAATTCAGGTTGAAAATAGTTTAGGAAAATCTGTTGTAAGTCTATTAGAATTAGCTTATTTAGAATGGCAAAAAGGAAACAGACCCCATTGGTCAGAAGCATTACCTTTTTATGGACAACATCCTGTAGAAAGATAATAAATTAATTGCCATACTGCTGAGGTCATTTCAGTTCTCAGTTATCAGTTAGCCTCCTGTGGTCGTAACTGGGTAAAAAATTCTATGTTTTAGGCAACAAGCAACAGTTTATTAATGGATAATTGATAATTACCTCTGGTTAAAACCGTTCTTGATTGAATACAAGGAAATATTATTTCTTTTTTTCTCTTGAAATAGAAGGCTTTATACCTTGATTTTTCGGTAAAAGATAACATGGATAACATCATCTCTACTTAAGATAGGTAGGTCAAATTATAACAGTTTTTACTAACATAAAATACTGATTCTAGGTACTAGAATCAGTAAGGGTTTAGTAACTCAACCCCTACCTTAACAATCTTTTCTCCCAATTTTTTAAGCTATCCTAATCTTTTTCCTTCTCAGAATCTCTCAATTTTTTCTCTTGATTATTTGCCTCTATTTCTGCTTCAACTTTTTCTTTTTCCTCCATTTTTTCTTGCCAATCATTCAGTTGGTTAAAAAGTTTTTGGTCGATCTTAAATACTGGTTTTTCTGACATTATTTTTGCCTCATGTTGAATAAAAGTCAAAATTAGATATAAGCTATTTTAACTAACCTATATCTAAATTTATTATAGCTATGAAATAGTTTTCCATAGAGGCAGTATTATTCCTACCAAAGCACCTATAAGTAAAACTAAAGTAGTTAAAGAACTAATAGCAAACCCTAGAGTTCGTTTCTCCGCTGCCTGATAATAACCCCAAGCAAATAATATACGTCCAAATACCCAAGTCGCACCGGTACCAGCACCCCAAAGTGGGTTAACAAACAGAGAAAAAAGCCACAAACAAGGTAAAAATAAAATTAGTTGTTCTAGAGTATTTTGCTGTACTCGTACTACCCGCTCAAAATTTTCGTCTCCAGTCATTTGAGGAGGCATAATTTTGTATTTAACTCTAGCTCTACCAACATTGATAGTTACTACAAAATACATTAATAAAGTGGCAACTGTTACTAAACTCGGCCATAGAATTTCTGATGTTTCTACCATAGCGATAACTGTTGAAAGATAATCTATTTGGTCAAATTTATTCACATCATAGTTCTGATATTTGATTTTGACAAGTGAATTATAGCTACCCTTTTATTTGTCAGTAAAAATTCCCTATCAATACTCAAAATTTGAGTGGTAAAATAGCAACTCCTGCTATTATTTTTTTTAGGAATTATAGTTTTTTTGAATCTTTTAGTATTGGGCAACTCTGATTTTAATAGTGGCAAAAAAACAAAATTATTCCTTGGCAAAAATCAGTGATTTTATTTTCGAGATAAACACCTTATGATCTACTATTGGCTTACCCATAAAACCATCCGCCCCACTAAGTTCCATATAATGTTTACTATCCTGTGCAGTGCCAAGTGCAGTGACTAACATAATAGGAACTTTAGCTGTATGGGGATTTGCTTTTAACAATTTAGTAATTTCAATTCCATTGATTGGTTTGCCATTATAATAACTATTGTCCAAACAAATATCCATCAGAAATAATGTCTGCTTTGTTTGCTTTAACAATTTCTATGATTGTTTCTACATCTTCACTAAGTTGAGCAGCAAAACCACCCAATTTTGTCAAAACTTTTTCAAAGACTTTCCAATTAAGTGGATTATCTTCAACCACCAAAACATTTGTCATTTTATCCTCCCTTGATATAATTTCTGTGATTATTATTGTGCTACATTAATCAAGATTTTGCTACATTAACAATAAAATGTCTACATAATATAGTTCCAATTTGATTAAATAATGTTACAAAAATGTATTTAATATTAGAGATTTGTAGCAAATATTTATCCAAACAGTATAAATTCAAGAATTGGCCGATGAGAAATTACCGATAATATTACAAAATGTAAATTACTATCAAGTTGACCTTTTTAATAGAGAGAAAAGTGTAGGTATCCTATAAAACAATTGAAATAAAATTTCTTTACTATAGGGCTACGCCTAGGTTAAAAGTAATCTATGACTAATTTTTCGATGCCCAAATGCTCTGCAAACAAGATTTAGCAATGTTCTAACGTATTTGCCTAGCGCTATATAAACGGAGTTAGAATTTAGTTTTTCTTATCCTATCTTCCACTTATTTGATACTTATTTAAAAAAACTATATATAATATTCATTTTTGTTATTAATCAGGATATAAAAGCTGAATAACTTCGATCAAAAATAATCAAGTTATTCAATTCCAATCTCAAACTTCATATATTAGTTGACTGAGTAATTGCTGAAGTTAATGTTACTCACAAATTATAATTTTTGTTCAATTTTACGACAAATTAACGATAGCATTAATCGCCCTCCTGATGTATGCACTTTTTTGATTTTAGGGAATAGGAATATCAAAAAAATACTATACCTAATTAGTATTAGAACCCCCATATATAGCGTTTCTCAAATTGGTGATATACAGTTTTATATCCCCCCTAGCTTGATAAGGGGGGAACCGCTTAAAAAGGGGGGAGGTTTCAAAGTCTCCCTTAAAAAGCTATCCCTTATAAGGAACTCCTGAAACACTGGTCAGAGGGTGGGGAGGGTGGGGAGGAGGGGGAGGAGG
>JBCDJM010000196.1:0-14618 GCA_038747755.1 Cyanobacteria bacterium P01_H01_bin.35 | reverse complement strand
GGGGGGGCGGGTTTAGTTGACATAATTACTGCTCTAAAAGTTTTTGGTAAAACCCGCCTCTACAATATTTATGACTCCTTCAATTAAATCTGCCCCTACTGTCATTCTTCCTATGGGGGGGCGGGTTTAGTTGACATAATTGCTACTTTCAAAGCTTTTGGTGAAACCCGCCCCTACAATATTTCTGGCTCCTGACTCCTCTTACTTACAAATCTACCGCAACCAACCACCCCAAGGACTAACTTTAAGTACCCCTGTTGGTGTCATCACTACCGGGAATACTCCAAAAGACTTTTTCTGACTCGTAACTTCAGAATTAGCACTATTTAACAATTTCGGTAAAGGTGTTTGTTGAACATAATCTCTAGCTGATTGATTCATCGGTTCTAAACTGAGAATGATACCATCAACATTAACTTTTATCTGAAACAGTAAATTCTCATACCAAGTAGGATTTTGTTGCCAACTTTGGTCAATTTTGTCATATAACTTTTGGTTTAACTCCTCTAACCTAGCCGTCTCACTAATTTCTGAGATTGCAACTATACAGCGGATTCCAGGTTTATGAGGTACAGTAGCACTAAATTTTTAAATAGTTTTTGAAGTATGGAATAAAGGTTTAATTCTGATTAATCAAATCCGCTATAATCACTGTACCACACTTACATGGAATAGGCTGTATATCCAATATGTTTGGATATCAAAAAAATCAAAGTTTCTCTTGAAAACTAGCAAAACTCCATGAGCAAGAGCAAATAAAAAAGCAATCACACCTATTTGACGATGATATTTTAGTAATATAGCGCTACGCGCTAGGGAATAGGGAATAGGGAATAGGGAATAGGGAATAGCAGATTGTGAAAAGGTTTTAGGATTTAGAAATGTCCTAACCTTAATGCGTAGTGCTATAATTTAGGAAGTTAGGTCTTTTTTGTGCTGGGAAAAACAATCCTTAAAGTTGTAGGTAGTAGGGTAATTACATAGCAGACTAATGCGAATAAACCCAAGTAGTTTGCAAGTGGTAATGAAACAATTTTACTCTCAGAAAAAATAAATATTATAAATTCTTATCTCCTGACTCCTGAATCCTAATAACAAAGCCACTGTAGCAAAAATTTATCAAATTGTTATAACACCTATCACCTAAGTATTTTCTTCATCTTTTCTGAGAAAAAGTCTAGTTCCTCTCAGAACCAGTAAGGTTGCTAGAAGAATAACCATTGCTAATTTCCACTCTCCTGCCGCACAAGCTAACCCAAGGGCGGCAGAGACCCATATAACTGCTGCACTGGTTAAACCCCGTGCTACTAGACCTTCTCTGAGAATAATACCACCACCAATAAAACCGACCCCTTGTACAATACCTGTCATCATGCGAACTTTTTCAGTTGGATCGATCCCCTCTACCAATAACAGGAAGGAACAAGCTGCTATGGCGACTACAGCATTTGTTTTAACTCCCGCAGGTTTATGTCTTAGCTCCCTTTCTAAACCTAATATTCCACCAAGAACTGCTGCAGCAATAATTTTTTCAATCATAATAAAAATGTAAAAAGTGTCAAGCTACTTATCTTTTCAATCTTGACCGCTAAAGGTTAATGATATAAATTTTTATAGACAAAATTCTATGGAATCTCTAGTATATGAAATCGAATTTTAGGTAAATATTTGACTACTAAAAACTAATCTATGAAAAATATAATCCCTAATTCTAATTCCAAACCAGGCAAAGCCGAACTTATTCCTATCACTTCAATGCAAAAATATTTAGTCAAAGAAGGGTACTTAATACCAGGCATTGTCACAGTAATTTTTGTCGTTTTGATGTTCGTTTCCGTGGGAATACCAAAATTATATGAATGGTTAATAGCAAGTTATATTTCTGGTGCAGCTTTCTATTTTGTCTACCGTTTATGCGATAAACCTAAACCTTGGTGGGTATTATTTGGCTCCGGTTTTGCTACCTGTATAATTTTAGCCAGCCCGATTTTACTTCTATTTATTATTGTATTTCGTGGTATTCTGCCTGGTAATGTGTCAGATAATTTGGAGCAATTAACTTTCCCAGTTTTGTTTATCAAAATGTTTTTTGGAGCGGGGTTAATGGAAGAATTGCTGAAAGCATTACCCGTATTTGCTTGTATGTGGCTTGGACAGAGATTACGAAGTCCCCGCAGAGAACAAGTGGGAGTCTGGGGGCCTCTAGATGGCATTCTAATTGGTACTGCTTCCGGCGTTGGCTTTACAATGTTTGAAACCCTGGGGCAATATGTACCTGGAATGGTAGAAAATGTCACAGAATTATTAGGAGAAGGGCTTTTAGGATTAGGAGTAGGCTATTTAGCAGGATTACAATTACTCATCCCCCGAATTTTAGGATCTATTGCTGGCCACATGGCCTACAGTGGTTACTTTGGCTATTTTATTGGTTTAAGTGTTATTTATCCCCAGGAACGATGGAAAATTTTGGGAGTCGGTTATTTCACTTCCTCTTTGTTACACGCTTTATGGAATTCTACCGGAGATAGTTTGATAATTTTAGCCACAGTAGGTGCTGTCTCCTATGCGTTTTTTGTCTCAGCAATTTTAAAGGCAAAGGAAATATCAAAACTGCTGATAAAAATTACATAAGAAGCATAAAAAACTGTTGCGCAATAGTTTTAAACTACTATATTTATCATTCTTGGGTAAGTCCTATTTATCCTAGTTGTAGTTTAGTGTAGGTAGATGACAAGAGACTCTAAAGAAATAATAGAGTTGCTCTACAAGTCTATTAGGACTTACGCAACAGGAATAATTGTAGTGATAATATCCAATATCCAAAATAATGACCAAATCATACACCATATATGGCAGTGCTGCGTAAATCATCTCTGTTAAAATCCCTACTGGTTGAACGTTATCAAAAATTTCTTAATTCAGCCAGTCGGCGATCGCTTCAATTTGCTCCAGTGCAAACAAAGTTGGTACATGACCACAATTAGGAAAATGCTTGACACTAATCTGGGGATGAGTTGATAACATCTTCTGTATTATTTCTGGTAACAACATATAGGATTCTTCACCATGTAACAATAATACAGGACAACTTACTGACGACCAAGTTTTCCACAAGTCAAGTGGTTTGAGTTCACCTACATTAACTTTAAAAATATCCCTAATACCTAGATCGTAATGTAATTGATACTTACCTTCAGGAGTGAGGTTTACTGTGTATTTAGCTAGATTTTCCCATTCAGAGTCTGTTAGTTTACCATAATTAGAATAAAATTCTCTTACATATTCTGTTACTTGACTCCAATTATCAAAATCAGACTGTCCTTTACCTAAATGATTTTCAGCCAAACGTTTCAAACTTTTCGCAGAAATCTCTGGACCTATATCATTTATAACTAATCTGTTAATTATAGAATCTTTTTGAGAGGCAATAAACATTCCAATTAAACCTCCCATTGATGTTCCTACCCAATCAACATTACTGAGATTTAATTGATTAATTAAAGTCAACATATCTGAGACATAAAGAGGTAGACCATAATCAGATGAATTGGATAACCAATCACTTTTTCCTCTCCCCACTATATCTGGGCAAATAATTCTATATTTTTCTTGTAAGGCAGCTACTAAATAGTCAAAATTTCTGCCTGTACTACTAAAACCATGAACACAAATTAACACCCTTTTATTCTCAGGATTACCCCATTGAGTATAAGCCATCCTATGCTGACCATTTGGGTTTTTACATTCTATATATTCGTAATTTACCATTATATTTCTTGCTCCTAGTTATCTGTAAACACTTCTCTTTCCTTCCTTATCTATACTTGAAATTTGAAACTACACCAATTCCTGATAAAAACTAAATAACTGCCTAGCTAAAGCTGTATTTGTATACTTAGTCATTGCCTTTTCATAACCTTTTTGCCCTAAACTTTCAGTTAATTCTTTTTGTTCCATTAACTGCATTAAACGGTCTTTTAATTCTTCAACATTTCCCTCTGGAAAAACCAAACCAGCATCCCCAATTACATAAGGAATTTCTCCAGAATCAGAACCTATTACAGGAACTCTACAAGCCATTGCTTCAATTAAAACATGACCAAATTGTTCTTTCCAACCCACAGAAGTTAAAGTTTTAAACTTATAAGTAGTTTCTGATGGCAAAACTAAAGTATTCATCAGATTAATATATTTTTGTACATGGTCGTGAGGCACACTTTCTACAAAAATCAAGCGATCTTTAATTCCTAATGCTGTTGCTGTTTCCAACAAAGTTGTTTGTAATTCACCCCTACCTAATAATAACCATTTCCAATTTTTTTCCTGTAAACCTGCTAGAGATTTAGTTAAAGTTAATAATCCTTTTTCCTCAACAAAACGACCTACAAAACCAACTACAAAATCATCAGGTTTAATCCCCAAACTCTCTCTTAATTCTGTTTGAGATTCTGGTTTAAATAGAGTTTCATCTACTCCTAACTGAGGCATAACTTTTATCGGACCTTTGTAACCTCTATCTCTTAAAATATCTTCTCCATCTTTATTACCTGCAACAATTCCATCAGTATTTCTGAGGTTATAACCTTCTAGCAAAGAAATAGGAAATTTAAGTTCATAAGGTAAATTCCACCAAGTGAAAAATAAATTTTTAGCCTTGAGTCCTAAAAGCTTATTAAAAGTAATAAACTGAGCATAAGTTAAAGCTTTAGAACCCTGTTCTACTTGAATAATATCTGGCTTAAAATTTCGGAGCAAACTAATTAGGTCAGGACCGAAAGTTAGTAAAGCTTGATTATTTTCACTTTAATTAGAAATAGGTACTACTTTAAAGGAACCCTCATCAATAAATTGAGTTTCAACTATTTGACTTTGCACCCCTTTTGGATTCCAACGACTGGGTACAACAACCGTAACTTCAATAGCAGGTTCAAGTTGAGCTAAAGCGCGTAACTTTTCACGATTAAGGTCAACAATATAGGTATGGCTAGCTATTAATATTCTCATAGTTTTTATTGTATGATTTCTGAACAAAAATTGTAGGGGTTTGGTCTCCAAACCCAAGGAAAAGCTGACTGCTGAATTATTACCAAATTATCCATTATCCATTATCCATTAATTTCGTCTAACCAAGTTACTAAATCGGATATATTTTTGAAACTTAACATTGCCTCACTTAATTGCTATAATTCCATACTTGATAATTGATTAAAGCGTTCTTTTGTATTGATATCAAATTCACCTAATAAACGCTCTAGTAAACTTATAATTAACTCTTTTTTACCTTCTTCACGACCTTCTCTTTTACCTTCTTCACGACCTTCCCCTTTACCTTCTTCACGACCTTCGTTACGACTAAAAGCAATTGCTCCTACTCCTTAGCGAAAAATTAAGGTATAAAGCCTCTCCATTCATGGATAAAAAAAATTCCTTTTAGCCAATCGTCTTTTTTATAAGAAGAGGTAATTCTTAATTGTTAGTTATTAATTATTAATTATTGAATGTTCCCTGTTCCCTCGTATAAATTTGACCGTCATCCCAAATAGATTTAATCCTAGTTTGAACAGCACTCAGAAAACCAAGAGTATAGAAACTGCCACGAGTAATTATTTTTATAGGAGAACCACCTTTATAACAAGGGGGGTTGCCCAAAACATGACAATCAAATAATTTGGCAAAGAAACGCAAACATTGATTAGGAGTGAGATTTTTTAATCCCATAAAAAAGTGATTGTGATAAAAAGTAACTTGATATTTGAGCGACCTTGTAGAGATATCATGGCAACCTCCACTTTCTTCACCCAAATGAACTAAAGAAGCTTCTGGATCAAACCAAATCTGATAATCAGTTTGTCGCAACCTCAAACAAAAATCCGACTCTTCCCGTACCGCACTACCCCGAAACCGCTCATCAAAACTCAGACCATACTTAGTAAAAATCTCTCGGCGATAGGACATATTGCAGCCTCTTGCTGAAATGACTCTTTGAGCTTTAACCGTATGTACCAGGTCAATATGATACCAAGCAATACCAGGGTCTGATGCTTCTGGGGGTAAATCCTCTATTTCCAACTCTCCACCAGAATCTCCTAATTTCATCCGATCAAATACTCTTCCTGCTACTCCCCCTATCTCTGGGCGATCAAGATAGTTACGAGCATGGGCAGCTAAAAAATCTGGCTCCATACGGACATCATCATCAATAAAAAGGATTATTTCCCCACTACAATGTCTCACCGCATAATTTCTTGCCCCAGGTAAACTCGCCCAAGTCAGACGGAACAATTTAATTTTCCCAGCATTAGCTTGTTCTTCTAAATAAGCTTGAGTTTCTGGTTTATGAGTCGCAGTTTGGTCAACTACTAAAATTTCAAAATTAGAGTAGTCTTGCTTAAGAAGATCAGCGATCGTATCTACAAGAGGTTCTTCCCGATTATAAGTAGGAATAACAACTGAAATGGGAATAGTTAATTGTTGATTTTCTTGGCTTAGAGATTGGTTCATTTTTCACCTTACTTAATTCTTATTTACTATTTACCGAAAAATTAGGCGTTGCATATTTGTCGAATCAATTGTAGTTTTGGAGAAAGAGGAAGTAAAAGATGGGATTTACCTATTCCCAAAAGTTTCATCCCTTGATTCAGCAACGCCAACAATTAAGGTACAAAGCCTATCCATTTATGAAGAAAAAGCAGTCGTTAACGTTGGCGTAGCATTCCGTGAGGAAAGTTTCCAACAGGGTCGGATGGCGTTTTCGGCTCTTAGCCGAAAAGTTTGCGCAGCGTTCCGTCAGGAAAAAGCAGAGTGGCTCTGCAAGAGCGGGTCTCCCAGTGCAGAATGGCGGAAATAACTGACCAGTTACATGCATCCTAAAAGCCTTACCAATCAATACTTTTGAATGCAGAATTTTGACTGTCTTGAGTGCGTCTTACATTCTGTTGGCGAAGCCTTTCCGCAGGAAATGGAGACCTCAGAATTACGCACTCGCTTTTAACTTCCGCGTA
Source organism: Cyanobacteria bacterium P01_H01_bin.35 (assembly GCA_038747755.1). GTDB lineage: Bacteria > Cyanobacteriota > Cyanobacteriia > Cyanobacteriales > Microcoleaceae > Trichodesmium. The sequence continues at coordinate 7,617 of JBCDJM010000196.1, read as the reverse complement.
GCGGCACTAGCCAGATCCAATCGACCAAAAGAAGAAAGAAATTCTTTTTAACCCAATTCTCGTCTTGATAAGAAGGGTTAATTATTAATTATTAATTATTAATTATTCAACATTTCTTCTTCAGCTTTAATTCTTGCTTGTTCCTGTTTATCAATTTCTGGTATCCTCATAACAACTCCAGCAAAATACCAATAATAAACTGCAACTGGGTCTACATCAAGAGGGTAATAATAGGTGTTATAGCTAATAATTAGAACAAAAACCCAATAGCTTGCACCCAAACTGCGTAGATTTTTATCTTTAACTGAGCGATAAGCTTTGAAACCAGCAAGAGTAATACTTGTTAATAGGACTAACATTGCAATTGCACCTACCTGTCCTATTTCATAAATTAACTTAGGATAATAAGTCTCAATTAATCTAGTTCTACCAAAAACTCGGGCTGAGTTGGTAGCTCGCCCTAATCCTTTGCCAATAATTCCTACATGACCAGATTCCTCAAATTGTTGGGCAATAAAAACAGTTGGAGGTGAAGCCTGCCAGCGACTAACAAAACTATCTATCCGTTCTTGAACAACTGCGGGATTAGATACTACAGCTCCTCCTAGCACAACACCTAGTCCAATACCAATGGGGAGAAACCGTTTAAGGTTAGCCACCTGACCTGTTAAAACTAAGAGTATAATAGTTACCACGGGAACAAGAGCTAGAGCAATTCTTTGACCGCTAATAGCTGAATTAACAAACACTACTGCCATACCAAATAAACCCACTATTCGCCAGAGGGGAGAGGGGTCACAAAAAGCAACTGCAAAAGTAAAGGCAGCATTGGAAATCAAGAACCATCCCCATTGCCAAGGTGCAACAAAAGTACCTGGTAAACGAATCACACCCTGACTAGGACTAAATAGTAGAGCGCCTCCTACCAAACATTTAGCTTCGAGGTTTGCCTTAAAAAGTTGATCTCCAGTAAAACCACGAGTACCGTTACACTTTCCAGAGGAAAGGTATTGGTACTGTACCATACCAAGTAAACAACAGATAATAGCTAGAATTACTGTCAAACGGGCAGCAAATAATAACTCTTTTTTACTTTTGAGTTTATAATAAGCGCCTGTGATTAGGGGTAAGTAGCCAATCATTGCTTTGAGTCCCAAAATTCCCATTGCAATTGGTTGATCGGCTTTCCTGGCTTGGTTAAGTTGAGCGCCTGGTCTGGGTGGAGGTGGGTTAAATTGTTGAGCACCATTGACAAATAGTAAGGTAATCAGACAAAACCCCAATAAAAAGTACAGGGGATTTTTCATTGCCTTAGGAATAATGAATGGCTTTCCTGTATTTTTGCACCACAGACCAATGGCAATTATTGCAGGAATATAAAACCCATCTTTTGCTAACTGAAATATTGGACTTCCGCCACCAATCCAGTAAGTTACGGTACCAGCAAAGGGCATATAGATCATAAATCCCCAAAGCCCCATCATAGGATATTTGAAAGAAAGAGCTAAAACTGCTACACCACCACCACCAGCAAGGGCTATTTTTGGGTCAGCCACAAAAAATAATACAACACCAATTACAGCACCAAGACCACCATAAGTAACTAGAGCGCCGATGGCCTGCTGAATTTGTTTAGCTCTTTGGCGCTTTCTGGCTGCTAGTTCCTTTTTGCTAATCTGGGGAGCAGCAGGTTTGCCTTTCTTGCCTTTCTTTGATTTCTTTTTAGACTTTTGTTTTGTTGGCATTCTTAGTAAATTTAGAATTTAGAATTAAAAAATTGTCTATATGAATTAATAAATTAAGAACTTAGAATTAAAAAATGGTTAACTTGTTAATTTCTTAATTTAATAATTCTGCATTCTGCATTCTTAATTCTTGTTAACTCTGCATTCTGCATTCTTAATTCTAAATTATTGTTAATTCTGCATTCTAAATTCTCAATTCCTGAGATGTTGCTGGACTGCTAAAACTAAGTTGTCTGTCCAAGAGTTTGCTAGTTCAGCATTAATTGCTTCTACCATAACTCGAATTACTGGCTCTGTGCCAGAGGCTCGGACTAAAACCCGTCCAAAATCTGCTAAAGCTGTTTCTGCTTCTTCTATAGCTCTGACTAATGGTTCACAGTTTTGCCAATTAACTCGGCGATCGCGGTCTTCAACCCGAACATTTCGGAGCAATTGGGGATAGGTCTGAAAGCTTTGGTCTACTAATTCTGCTAGGGAAACTCCAGAATTTTTGACTAGGGTTGCTAAATGCAGGGCTGTCATTAGGCCATCTCCTGTAATGGCATAGTGGGGACAGAGAATATGTCCTGATTGTTCTCCACCTAACATTGAACCTGTGCGCTGCATTTCTGCATGAACATATTGGTCTCCAACTTTTGTCCGTAACATTTGTCCACCCTGTTTATGCCAAGCACGTTCAAAGCCTAGATTAGCCATAACTGTAGTGACAATCAAATTGTTTGGTAGTAACCCTGCTTTACTTAAGCTTTGACCCCAAAGATAGAGTATATAATCTCCATCTATAGAACGACCTTGAGAATCTACTGCTAATACTCGGTCAGCATCTCCATCAAAGGCAAATCCCATATCGGCTTTATTTTCTATTACTGCTTGTTGCAGGGAATTGAGATGAGTTGAGCCACAGTTAACATTGATCAGATCGCCGTTTGGTTGGTCATGTAAACAAATAATTTCTGCCCCCATGGCCTGAAAAACTTCTGGGGCGGTATGAACTGCTGCCCCCCAAGCTAAGTCCAGAACTATTTTCATTCCCTGCAAACCTTCTGTTAAAGGAGAATGTAGAGATGCTTGGTACTCCTTAACTAATTCTGGTCTATGGTAATGCTGTCCCCAGTTATTGTGGATGGTAGGAAAATCTGCCGTTCCTCTAATTCCAGATTCTATTTGTTTCTGTAATTCTGAAGGGAGTTTTGTACCATCGGAGCCAAAAAATTTAATCCCATTATCTTCGGGTGGATTATGACTAGCAGAAATCATTACTCCACCTATTGCTTCTGACACGCTGGTAAGATAGGCAACACAAGGAGTAGGGCATAAACCTAAATTCCAAACTTCTAAGCCTGCTGCTGTTAAACCTGCTGACAGAGCCATGGCTAACATATTGCCTGAGTTTCTAGTATCTTGACCCATGATTATCGGGCCAGGGTTTGGAGAATATTGGCGCAATACTTGTCCAGCCCAAAAACCTATTTGTAGGACTAGGGGGGCGTTGAGTAGTTCTCCTACTTTGCCACGGATGCCGTCTGTACCGAATAGGGGTGTTGTGGGCAGTGAGGTATTGTTCCAAGGCAATGTTGTTGTTGTTGCTGTGGGTGATAAGTTAAAGGTGTTTTGTTCATAAGTTGGTTTGAATGATGGTGTTGCTACCATAATTTTCACTCCTCGTCAATATTTAGTTATTCTCACTCTCAACAAAGAGAATAGCACCTCCGGACTTAATACTAAATAATGAGGTGGGGTGGTGGGGAGATTGAATATAGAACCCCTGAAGGGATCTATAGAATGGGAAGGTGGGGGGTTAGATTCTACTTTTTTTCCCTATTTGATTTCTTAATTGCCACTTTACAATTTACAAAAAGACCAAATGGCTTCTATAGTAGCTAAACCAGTTTTTTCCCAACTAAATTCTTTAGCTCTAGCCAAACTTAAGGTGGAGAGGCGCGATCGCTCTTCCCCATCTTGAGCAATAATATTCATGGCATCTGTTATTTCTCCTACATTTTTCGGGTTAACCAAAATTGCAGCATCTCCAGCAACTTCTGGCAGGGATGAGATATTAGAAGTAATAACTGGAGTACCACACGCCATTGCTTCCAACACTGGAAAACCAAATCCTTCCCACAGACTAGGAAAAACCAGAGCGATCGCCTGATTTATTATTTTGGGTAATTCTGTTGTGGGAACATAGTCTAGAAATTTGACTAATTTTGTTAATTCTAGTTCTTGAATTTGAGTTTTTAATGTTGGTGTATAAGTATTATCTGTAGGTCCTGCAAGCCATAATTCATACTCGAAAAAATTAGGCAAGTTAGCAAAAGCTGCTATTAACCGATGCAGATTTTTATAATGGTCGTGGCGACCAAGATAAAGAAAATAATTTTGCGTAGGTAAGTCTAAAAATTGGAATTTTTGAGAATCATAACCTAAAGGAATAGGAGTAATTTTTTGAGGTGGTATGTGGAAAAATTCAGTAATATCTTTTGCCGTTGCTTGAGAATTACAAACAATATGTTCTGCCTGATTTAATACTTGAGGAATATAATATTTGAAATAAGCAGTTAAGCGAGAACCAGGTTTAGGAAAACGCAAAGGAATTAAATCGTGAGCCATGACAATATAACGACACTGAGAAAATAATGGCGCTTCTGGAAGAGGAGAAAAAAGTAGATTTCCTTGTAATTTTTTATAGATATTTGCTAATTCAAATTGAGTCCAAAATAATCTTCGTAAATGACCTTTAGTTCCCTCGGCGGGAGTCATATTATTAGAGATGAGATGGCAGTTAAAATTGGGAATATTATTAGCAACTAACAGAGTCGGATTAAGTTGTTGAAGTTGCGGCAGGATGTTATTAGCGTAGACGGATATTCCTGTAGGTTGGGGAATTAAGACTGATAAATTGATGATAAGTTCGTTAGACATTTACGCTCACACGGATTATGGCACGGCTCACACGGATTATGGCACGGCTCACACGAATTATGCCACGGATATACGGATTAAGAGTAGTGAACCTGGTTTAAATAAGACAAAAATTACTCTTTCCTATTAAACAATACTTTGTTGGGTTTCACTTCGTTCAACCCAACCTACCAAAATTTTAAATACTGTAGGTTGGGTTGAGGAAAGTTTGCGGAGCATTTCCAACGGAAAAACCCAATATTTTCAGTGTTCAAATAAGACAAAAATTCCTCCGATAAAATCATGTTTTGTTGGGTTTCACTGATCGTTCTACAAGGGCCTACATTTTTCCATGTGTCACTTTTAACTTTTGACTTTTTACTTTTGAATTGAAAGGCTTTGTTGGGTTTCACTTCGTTCTACAAGGGCTTACGATTATGTTTGATAAATTTACTAATGGCTTGGAGCTTAATACTACCTATTTTATAATTTATTGGTAGGTAAAATAAGGCTACTATAATAATTCTGATTAATCTATATATTAAAACTGATTTATTTGTATGTTTTTCTAAACTCAATAGATAACTATAAATACTATACTCAAGTTTTAATTCTGGGTTTTTATTGGCAATAGAAGATGGTTGATGAACTACAGATATTGTTTGAGCGATCGCTATTTTATGACCTTGTTTTACATAGCGTCTACAAAAGTCAAAATCTTCATAATATAAAAAATAATCATCATCAAACTGAGGGCATTTTTTAAACTTTTTGAGGTTAATTAACATACTGCATCCTGTTACCCAATCTGTGGTTAATGTTTCTGTTTTGGCAATAAATTCATTAGCAATTATTTTGCCAGTTTCGAGGATAAATTTTCCGCCACCAAACCAAATTTTACCTGTGGGTTCGCAGACGGTTGTTCCTAATATAGAAATTTCTGAGTTTTTGGCTAAAAAATGATGTGCTTTTTCCAGAGAATTAGGTAATAAATAAGCGTCGGGATTAATTAACCAAACTATTGCTTGGGGATTTTGAGTATAAATCCAATTTAATCCTAAATTGCACGCTTTTCCATATCCTAAATTAGTTTCTGAGTTGATAATAATTATGGTGTTGCTTTGGAGTTGATAGATAGAGTCATCATCGGTTGAGTTATTAATAATGATAATTTTTTGAAATAGGTGGGAAGTTAATTGGATTGAATTGATTAATTTTTTAATTAACTCAGTTGAATAGTAGTTAACCGTAAGAAAGTAGATAGTCTTTATATTAGTTTCTCCTTTGGAATCTGGTGATAAAAATTTAGGATAAACCGGGTTTTTCCAGAAACATTATTTAACTAGAAATTATTCAACGATCAACCCAGTTTCTCAAAGGTTAGTCTGGTGAAATTTCAGGATAAAGCGTTTTTTTTACAAACATTTTTGAACTACCAATTATTCAACTATCAACCCAGTTTGTTCGGGAGAAGTCTGGTGAAATTTCAGGATAAACCGGATTTTTCCAGAAACATTGTCGAATTATAAACTATTCAACTATCAACCCGGTTTCTTAGGAGGAAGTAGGGTGAAAGTTGAGGAGAAACTGGGTTTTTCCAGAAACATTATTTAACTAGGAATTATCCTAATAAAAACCTAGTTTCTTAGGGATAAGTCAAGTGAAAGTTCAGTATAAACCAGGTTTTTGAACAAACATTAGTTGAATTAAAAATTATCCTGATAAAAACGCGGTTTCTTAGACGGTAAGGGTTGAAACCTCATTCTAAACTTAAAAAAAATAATCTTGCTGACTGCTGACCACTGACCGCTTTTTTAATCAAGTTAATTCTATTTGACTATCATCTCCAATCATAAACCGTAATGCTTTAGGACGTTGTGGAGCATTAATTAGTTGGGCACGACGACCTAGCAAACTATCAACAATACGTTGATGAATTTCAATAATTTTTGCTCCTTGTAATATGACACTGTGTTCTATATCAACATCAATTAAAGTCACATTATCAGCAATACTACTATAAGGACCGATAAAACAATTTTCTAGGTGACAATTATCACCTATAATTACCGGACCACGAATGCTACTATTAATTAGTTTTGTATTTTTACCAATTTTTACTCTTCCAATAATTTGACTTTGAGAATCTATTTCTCCATTTACCGAATTAGTTATACGAGTATCTAAAATAATTTGATTTGCACTAAGTAAATCATCTTTTTTACCTGTGTCTAACCACCAACCTTCTAAGGTGCGTGCCTCCACAGAAATTTCCCGATCTTCATCGGAAATTTGTTGGTCTATTAAATATTGAATAGCATCAGTAATTTCTAATTCTCCTCTAGCTGAAGGTTTGATATTAGCAATGGCATTATGTATTTTCTTAGAAAAGAAATATACACCCACAAGTGCTAAATCTGATGGTGGAACTTTAGGCTTTTCAACTAATCCTAAAACTTTTCCTTTTTCATCTACTTTAGCTACACCAAAAGCAGTAGGATTAGGAACTTTGCGCAGCAAAATTAAAGCATCTAATTGTTTCTGTTTAAAAGTATCTAAAAATTGCCCTAGTTGACTTTCAATAATATTATCTCCGAGATACATAATGAAAGGAGAATCTCCTAAAAATGGTTGAGCAATTTTAACAGCGTGAGCTAAACCTGCCGGTTGATCTTGGAGAACATAAGTAATATTCGCTCCAAATTTTTCGCCGTTTCCTGTTAATTCTTGTACTTCTTTTCCCGTTTCTGGACTAATAATAATTCCGATCTCGATAATACCTGCTGCTACAATACCTTCAATTCCGTACCACAAAATAGGCTTATTGGCTACTGGTACTAATTGCTTTGCTCCTGTATAAGTAAGAGGACGTAATCTTGTTCCTTTTCCACCAGAGAGAATTAATGCTTTCATGTTAATTTACGATTAGAGGTTTTTGCGGTAGTTTGTGTTTTTGGGGCTAATTTTTTTC
>JBCDJM010000195.1:0-14652 GCA_038747755.1 Cyanobacteria bacterium P01_H01_bin.35 | reverse complement strand
TGAAAAGTTTAGAATCTATGAAGGTTCTACGGCAAGAGAAAAGGCGGAAAAAGAAGTTGACAACATCAATCTCATTGGCTCGGAGTTCGGTCGCGACAATAGTGCGCGGTTAATCCACTATCGAGAAGCGATCGCCATCGACCCAAAGCATACAATACTAATTTTGTCAATTTTTTAATTGATGACACGCCCTAGTGCCGGTACGCGGAAGTCATAAATCAGAATTCAGAAGTCAGAAGTATTGATTGGTAAGACTTTTAGGATTTTGTCACTGGTAACATATTTCCGTCATCCTGCCCTAGTGAGGTAAAAATTTTTAGGACTTTAGGCAACAGGTAACAGAGAATTAGTAAAGTGTACCTAAGCATCCTAAAAAGTGTTGTAATTTCTTCCCAAACTCCTCAAAGTCCCTCAACTCCCCATATTTGGAGGTTGCGCCGGAATAGAAGCAATAATTGCATCTATCACCTTGGCTATAGGCAAAATACGCATTCCTAAATCTGGCGGTTGTTGACCTTTGGGAATAATTGCCTTTTTAAAACCTAACTTGGCAGCTTCTCTTAATCTCAACTCCAACTGAGACACAGGTCGGACTTGCCCACCTAAACCTACCTCTCCCAGCAAAACAGTTCGGGGGTCAACTACTCGATCGCGAAAACTAGCTACTACAGCAATAGCTATTCCCAAGTCTGCTGCGGGTTCTTCCACACTTAAACCTCCCACAGTCGCCACATAAGTATCCAACTTTGATAAAGGAATGCCTACCCGTTTTTCCAAGACTGCCAAAATCTGTTGTAACCTACTACTATCAATTCCAGTAGTAGAACGTCGAGGGGAACCATGACTTGCCGGACTTACTAAAGCTTGAATTTCTACAACTATTGGGCGAGTTCCCTCCATCGACACAACTGTAGAAGTTCCAGAAGAATATTCATCTCTACTTCCAAGAAATAATTCTGAAGGGTTTAAAATTTCTTTTAAACCATTAGCCACCATTTCAAATACTCCTATTTCGTGAGTAGCACCAAAACGATTTTTCATAGAACGCAACAAACGGTGAGAGGCAAAGCGATCGCCTTCAAAATATAGAACTGTATCTACCAAATGTTCTAAAACACGCGGACCTGCTAAAGCACCATCTTTAGTTACATGACCGACTATTAATAAGGTAATATTTTCCCGTTTTGCCACTTGCATCAAAGCGGAAGTACATTCCCTAACTTGAGCAACCGAACCTGGAGCAGAAGTCAAAGAAGCAAAATAAATAGTTTGAATACTGTCAATTACTGCTAAATATGGTTTTAGAGATTCCAACTCTCTCAAAATTACTTCTAAATCTGTTTCTGGTAATAAAAATAAATTTTCCTGAGAATTTGTAGCAGAATCTTCTATAGATTCATAATTACCATTATTTTCTTGATTTTCATTTGAGGATTTATCCTCATCCATCTCAACATTTGAAACATTATCCTTATCCTCCACTTCTACTTCATTGAAATTGACAATTAAACGTTGGGAACGTAATTTCACTTGTTGTCCAGACTCTTCCGCCGACACATACAAAACCCGACATCTATCAGACAATTGATTAGCAACTTGTAACAAAAGAGTAGACTTACCAATACCAGGTTCTCCACCAATCAATACCAAAGAACCAGGAACAATTCCACCACCAAGTACCCTGTCTAACTCTTCAAACCCAGAAGGCATTCTCGACAAAGTTTGGTCAGAAATCTGAGATAACAAAAAAGATGCTCTTGGTTGACCAGAAGAATCATCTCCTTCAGATGTTTGAGAGCCAATATCACCTATTCCCAGTCTTTGTAAAGTATTTACACTTGTTTGTTCTATCTCCTCTTTTAGAGAATTCCAAGTATTACACCCAGGGCATCTGCCCAGAAATTGCGTGGACTCATACCCACATTCTGTGCATACATACTTTGTTTTCTGTTTTGGCATTTCTTAAAATAAGTTAATATTCACCAGCAAATATAAAAAAATTTGGCTCTTCTAGGGTAGCCATGATAAATTACTACAAAATAAACTCTGTAATTACTGCTATGCAAGGATTATGGGAATACAAAAAAGCAATTCATTCATAACAATCAATTTTCCTAAAGGTTTAATCCTCTGCTATTTAAGGGTTTAAGTTTGTTTAAACTACTAATTTGCTATAACCAGTCTAGGAGAGCCAAAAATTTAAAGTTTAACTAATTCTAAGCTTAGAGGTAGTATAGCTAAAAAAGAATTGGTTAAGACGTAGACTAGATTATGAATCTTAGGCTGGAAAATGTTTTTTCCACTGTTCCCTGTTCCCTCCTATAAAAAATGGTAATTTCTACTGTTATTTTGATGATAGAGTTAAAAAAATTAATATAATCATAAAGCTTAGTTAAGGAGATTTGGGAAAAATGGAAAATAATAAAGAAAAAATATTGGTTGTTGATGATGAGGCAAGTATCCGTCGCATTTTAGAAACTCGACTCTCAATGATTGGCTATGATGTTGTTACGGCTGCTGATGGGGAAGAAGCTTTAGAGACTTTTCACAAAACAGAGCCAGATTTGGTGGTATTAGATGTAATGATGCCTAAATTAGATGGTTATGGTGTCTGTCAAGAGTTAAGGAAAGAGTCAGATATTCCTATAATTATGCTAACTGCTTTGGGAGATGTTGCAGATAGAATTACAGGTTTAGAGTTAGGTGCTGATGATTATGTAGTGAAGCCTTTTTCTCCAAAAGAATTAGAAGCAAGAATTCGTTCTGTATTACGTCGGGTGGATAAAAATGGGGCTAATGGTATTCCCAGTTCTGGTGTTATTCAAGTCAGTAGTATTAGAATAGATACTAATAAGCGTCAGGTTTATAAAGGCGATGAAAGGATTAGACTAACTGGTATGGAGTTTAGTTTATTGGAGTTATTGGTAAGTCGTTCTGGGGAGCCTTTTTCCCGTTCTGAAATTTTGCAGGAAGTTTGGGGTTATACTCCAGAGCGTCATGTGGATACGCGAGTAGTTGATGTTCATATTTCTCGGCTCAGGGCTAAGTTGGAAGAAGATCCAAGTAACCCAGAATTAATTTTAACTGCGCGAGGCACTGGTTATTTATTCCAACGCATTACTGAACCTGGTGAAGTTGGTTTAAATTAGAAAAAAGGAAGTAGGGGAGTAGGGGAGTAGAAAAACAACTGTACTTCAGTAACTTGAGAAACGCTATATTGTTAAAGTTATGTATTTCAAAGTTAGGTGATTATTAGTAACTTCAGAAAAAAGAGAGTAGGGAGTAGTAATTGATAATTTATCAATAATAATTGATTTTATTTCTGATTTTAGGAGAAGCCTATTAGTAACTTCAGCCACAGCGACAGCTACTGATAAATGATAAATGATAAATGATAATATGACTCAATCAGACCCAAATAAAGTATTGCGAATGCTCCCTGTAATAATGGGAGGATTAGGCGGAACTCTACTAATGATTAATCGATTTCTCACCCCTAATCTTTTAGCCTCTCAAGCTCGTTCCGATGTAGTAGGAGTAATTTTAAGTGCTTTTTTAATATTGACTGGTTTACTTTGGCAACAAATACAACCACGCTCTCCTGATACTGTTAAATTAATTGGTGAATCAGGATTTGAATTATTGCCAGAATTATCAGAGATAGTTAAAACTGAACTGGCTTGGGCTTCTAGTTTACTATTAACTAATACAGTTACTAAAACTATTATTATATGGTATCAAGGGAAAATTTTATTAAGAAGAGGAATTTTACCATCTGAATCACAAGTACAACCAGGAGCTATTTTAAAGCGAGTTTTGGATAAACAAAAACCTATTTATTTAGTAGACTTAAAAGTTTATCCAGGTCGTATTGAATTTAATTATTTACCAGAAAATACCCAAGGTGTAATTTGTCAACCTATTGGCAATAATGGTGTAATGATTTTAGGTGCAAATGCACCTCGCAGTTACACTAAACAAGATGAAAATTGGATTTCAGGAATAGCAGAAAAATTGACAGATACTCTATCAAAAAAATCTGGTTTGTTTCATTCTTAATAACCACCTGGATGTGGAAACTTTAATCATTGTGGGGAGATTCATTAATGGATAATGGATAATGGATAATTAATAATTGATAATTACCTCTGGTTAAAACCGTTATGGAATTGAAGATCAGGAAATATCTTAACACTTTTCTCTTGGTCGATTGGATATGGCGAGGAAACCTCGCCATCCCATCCTAAGGTCATGCTCCGCTTGCCGACCGCTCTATAGTTATTTATTTATCACTGTTCAACCGGACATGATATAAAGACTTGTTCAGGAAGCCCTAATTGATGACACGCCCTATAGTTTTCTCAGATACTATAGAAATTAAAAATCAAATAATTACCAATTTACCAACACCCAAAAACTCTAACTAAACTACTTTCCCAGAACTAACTTCTGGCTCTAAATTAAACAAAATTTGTAAAGTCTCCATAGCATGACGCCTCGCCTCAATATCCTGTTGCGCTCTTAACTGTACCATTGGATCGTGCAAAATCTTATTCACAATACCCCTAGTCAAAGCCTCAATTACCTCTTGATGTTTTTCCGCAAATTCCGACCCCAACCGAGACAAAGCTTTTTCCAATTCTTGTTCCCGAATAGTCTCTATTTTTTGTCGTAAAGAATTAATAGTTGGAACCGTTTCTAAACTTTTCCACCACACATCAAAAGCTTCTACCTCTTCCTCTAATAAAACTTCGGCTTCCATAGCCATTTGTCGGCGACTTTCTTGATTTTGAGCAACAACTGCTTTTAAATCATCCACATTAAAACAACGAACGTTCGGCAATTCACTAATATCAGTAGCAATATTACGAGGTACAGAAATATCCACCAACATTATAGGTTTTAAAGGGTCTAAAATTACCTCTAATTTAGCCTTATCTAAAATTGGTTCAGTTGCACCTGTGCTAGTAAAAACTAAATCAGAATCAGCAATAACCTGACCCATTTCTGACATAGAATAAACACTTATATTTGCATCTTTAAAACCATTTGCTAAATCCTGAGCGCGTCCCACAGAACGATTAATAATTGATATCTTATTTGCACCTTTAGCTAATAAATGTTGTACCAATAATTTTGACATTTTACCAGCACCAACAATAGCCACTTGATAATTAGATAAATCCTCTAATTTCATCTGAGCTAATTCGACTGCAGCAGAACTAATAGAAACAGCACCAGTACCAATACTTGTTTCTGTTCGTACTCTTTTTCCAGCAGTTACAGCTTGCTTAAATAAACGATTAAGAATCCGCCCAATACCCTTATATTGTTGTCCGAGTTTATGAGTTTGTTTAACCTGAGATAAAATTTGCCCTTCACCTAATACCAAACTATCTAATCCAGAAGCAACTCGCATCAAGTGCATAATAGAATCTTCATGGAGTAGCATAAATAAGTGAGGCTGAAGCTGATTTACAGGTATTTTACTAGAGTCAGAAAGAAACTGAGTTACTTCCCGAATACCAGGCTGCATTTCTTTAGTAACTACATAAACTTCTAAACGATTACAGGTACTAAGAATTCCTACTTCTTGAGTATAAGTTCCACTACACAACTGAGAAATTGCATTTTGTATTTCTGTTTCTGGAATACTTAATTTTTCTCGAACTTCAACTGGAGCTGTTTTATGGCTAAGTCCTATTACTGCGATATTCATATAATTTTTATTTTGTTAATTTTTTGTTCTTTTTGATTTAAATCCCGTCCTTTATAAAATAAACTAGGATAAATTTATATGGTTTTGATGCTGATTATAACTCAACAAAAATGAGGCAGGTTTTATGGATGGTAAAAATTTTTACATCTAACTAAAATATTGAATTTAAAACCTACCCCAAAAGATTAATAATTTCGTAGAGTTCTGAAGTCAAAGCATATCAGTTCAGCAAACGCTATCTATTCAACAAATTCTAATTTTTTTTAGGAAGAATTTTAGAGACTGATAGATATAGCTGAACTCATAAGTCTGAAGTTAAATTCGTCGCACAGACTAAATTTAAGAGGAGAGAGAATATTCTAACTACTCTGGCGACTTTGATTGACTTAGACTTATTTGTCTTTCATTTTTTTCTGAGTGTTAATAGCTAATAGCTAAAATGCTTACCCAGGAATTAATTTTGACCAAAAAGTTAAGATCAATAGCCTCTCCTTGGAAGAAAATGAAAAAATGTTCGATTCAGTATTTCCAGCCTCCTACTTCAGTAGGAGGTAGTGATAACTCAATACGGTTCAGATCAGACTAAAAGTCATAAGGTATGGAACCATTATATGAGATTTTCAGATTACAGAACTGCAAAAAAATCCTTAACTGAACTGTATTGACTGATAACTGATAACTGATAACTTAATTTACCCCAATACTATTTCTATCTCAGTTCCAGTTTTTTTGATTCTCCAAACATATGCACAGTATCTACGAACCGAGCAGTTTTTGACTGAGAAGAAATAACTAGACTTTGAGTCCGAGCACCATGAGGGAAGAAGCGTACTCCTTCCATTAGAGTACCAGGAGTAATACCACAAGCTGCAAATAACACTGTTTCTCCAGAAGCTAACTCTTCAGCATTGTAAACCTTGTCTGGATCTTCAATACCCATCTCTTTGAGTCGAGCCATGTTATCTTCTTTGCTTTCTCCAATCAAACCAGTTTTGACAATAGCTGGGTCATAAATTAGTTGTCCTTGGAAATGGCCTCCTAAAGCACGCATAGCTGCTGCAGAAATTACTCCCTCTGGCGCTGCACCAATACCCATCAAAGCATGGATATTTGTACCTGCAAATGCACAGGAGATTGCTGCAGAAACGTCACCATCACTAATGAGACGAACTCTGGCACCAGCTTGACGAATTTCATTGATTAGGTCTTTATGACGGGGGCGATCCATGACTACAACCACCAATTCATCAACAGCACGTTCCATGCAGTCTGAAATAATCTTGAGGTTTTCGGTGGCAGACTTATTTATATCTACATGATTTTTAGCTACTGCTGGTGCAGCTAATTTTTTCATATAGACATCTGGTGCTGCTAATAGACCACCTTTCTCAGAAATAGCTAATACTGCCATAGAACCATTTTGACCATAGGCCACTAGGTTTGTACCTTCGCAAGGGTCAACTGCTATGTCAATCTCAAGTAGCTGATCTAGGTCACAGACATCTTTAGCATTAGGCTGAGTACAAATTCCTACTTCTTCCCCAATGTAGAGCATAGGAGCTTCATCTCGCTCCCCTTCTCCAATAACGATACGACCTCTCATGTGAATTTCGTTCATGCGTTTCCGCATAGCTTCTACAGCTACTTCGTCTGCAGTATTTTTCTCACCTTTTCCCATCCAACGAGCAGAGGCGATCGCTGCTTGTTCTACTACTTCGATAATTTCTAAACCAATTACGTTATCCATGAATTTTTATTCTCCCAACTGCTGAGGAAAACTTTTTTATTTTGCTCTCCCAGTGTTAAAGTCTATCAGAGGCGGGGATCAAGTTAGGACTTTGTGGGGGGTGAGTTGATGTAAAGTTTTATTGAGACACTCAGGAGTCAACCGCTTTGCCCAAGTCAAAAGTTAAAAAAATCAAAAGTCAAAACTTAATAGTCAGGAGTCAATCGCTTTGCCCAAGTCAAAATTCAAAATTCAAAATTTAGTAGTCAAGAATTGCCTTCTTAAATTCAAGACCTATCTAAAATGCTTTTCTGTGGAAGTTGAATGGTAATACCATTTGCAAAAAAGAATGTTCAAAACTCTAGTCATAGGGAACATGGAACAGATATTCATAGCAAACATTTATCAAACTAGTATCAGAATTGAAAAAATGGTAATTTTGATAAAATAAACGCCAATCATAGAAAATCTTTAAATTAGAAAATTTTAGTAAATCTGGAACGGAAAAAACGTGAGTAGTAACGTTGTTGTGATTACTGATGCTGAGTTTGAAGCTGAAGTTCTAAAGTCAGAACTGCCTGTATTAGCTTATTTTTGGGCTACTTGGTGTGGTCCCTGTAAATTGGTAGCTCCTTCAGTGGAAAAGGTGGCCACTGAGTATAGTGATCGCCTAAAAGTGGTCAAGATGGAGGTCGATCCTAACCCTGAAAGTGTCAAGTCATATAAGGTGGAAGGAGTTCCTGCACTTAGACTGTTTCGGAATGAAGAATTATTACTTTCCCATGAAGGGAGCATTACACAGAAAAAGTTAGTTGAGATGTTAGAACCTCATTTAGATAATTAATAATTAATAATTAATAATTGATATTCCCTTCAGGCTAGAAGATTACCTAGCTAAATTTTACTATAAGCTATATCCTGCAATAATCTAATGATTATAATCTTGCACCTGGAAGGGAGTAATTTCAGTTATCAGTTATCAGTTAGCCTCCTATCGGAGGAACTGCGTTAACAGTTATCAGTCCCTCTGCAATAAGGAGGCTTGACATAAGTATTAATATTCTCTTTTTTTATCCTCTTAAAAGGGGAGGCTATCGACCATAATTTTTCGGTAATTAGAGATAGTTGTTATTATCAATTATCAATTATTTATATGCAGTTATCAAAACGTTTAGAACCTCTCAGTTTTAATGTCTTTGCTGATATGGATCGGGCT
Organism: Cyanobacteria bacterium P01_H01_bin.35; assembly: GCA_038747755.1. Taxonomy (GTDB): domain Bacteria; phylum Cyanobacteriota; class Cyanobacteriia; order Cyanobacteriales; family Microcoleaceae; genus Trichodesmium. Next base: position 5,991 of record JBCDJM010000195.1, on the reverse strand, counting down.
AAGGCAAGGGCAAAGGCGGCAGGAAAAGATTTAATAGATTTGTCTCTGGGTTCTTCTGACTTACCAGCGCCTCCCCATGCTTTGGAAGCGATCGCTCAATCTCTACAAGATTCTGATACTCATGGTTATTCGTTATTTTCTAGCACTGAAGCTTTTAGGCAGGCAGCAGCTCAGTGGTATAATAGTAAATTTTGCATTTCTGTAGATCCGGAAACTGAAGTTTTAGCTTTAATTGGTTCCCAGGAGGGTACGGCTCATTTACCTTTGGCTGTGCTGAATCCTGGGGATTTTGCTTTGTTGCAAGACCCTAGTTATCCTTCTCATAGTGGTGGGGTGTATTTGGCGGGGGGTCAAGTTTACCCTATGCCTTTATTGGCAGAAAATAACTTTTTGCCTGTTTTGGCAGATATTCCTCAAGGTGTCTTAGCTCAGGCAAAAATGATGGTTTTGAGTTATCCTCATAATCCGACGACCGCGATCGCTCCTTTATCTTTTCTGGAAGAGGCTGTAGCTTTTTGCCAAAAGTATAATTTGGTCTTGGTTCACGATGCTCCTTATCTAGATTTTGTTTTTGATTCATTTTCTGAAGCTCCAGGTAAACAGGCTCTGGCTCCTTCAATTTTTCAAGCTGACCCGGAAAAAAGCGTCTCTATAGAATTTTTTACTATGTCTAAGTCCTATAGTATGGGAGGCTTTCGTGTAGGTTATGCCATTGGTAATCCTCAATTAATTCAAGCTTTGCGACAGGTTAAGGCTTGTGTTGACTTTAATCAGTATCGCGGCATTTTCAATGGAGCGATCGCTGCTTTAACAGGTCCACAAGAGGTCGTCAGAGAAACTGTGGACATTTTTCGTCAACGTCGGGACATTTTTGTTGGGGCATTGGATAAAATTGGTTGGCCTGTGCCTATGCCATCCGCCACTATGTATGTTTGGGCAAAGTTGCCGGAATCATGGGCTAATGATTCTGTGGGGTTCTGTGTGGGCCTAGTGGAAAGTACGGGAGTAGCAGTTGCTCCTGGGGCTGGTTTTGGTCAGGCCGGAGAGGGATATGTGAGGTTTGCTTTAGTGCATAGACCAGAAGTTTTGTCAAGGGCTGTGGAGAAAATTTCTGTGTTTTTATTGAATTAACAAAACCTGCCCCAAACCCAGAAATAAATATGCTGCAATTAATTTTGATTGGGTGGGTGGGTTTATGATATTTATTTCCAATATCATAATTCAATGGATGAACCCACTCCTACGGGTTAATTTTTTGTGATTAATATCAATTGTAGGGGCAGGTTCATCAAATAATTTATGATCGGAACAATTGAATTAACAAAACCTGCTCTAAACCCAGAAATAAATATGCTGCAATTAATTTTGATGGGGGGGTGGGTTTATGATATTTATTTCCAATATCATAATTCAATGGATGAACCCACCCCTACGGGTTAATTTTTTGTGATTAATATCAATTGTAGGGGCAGGTTCATCAAATAATTTATGATCGGAACAATTGAATTAACAAAACCTGCCCCAAACCCAGAAATAAATATGCTGCAATTAATTTTGATGGGGTGGGTGGGTTGATTTGAATTTATTGTTGAGTATTTAATTATGTGGATGAACCCACCCCTACAAGTGCATTTTTGCCATTAATGATTTTCTATTTGATGGTAATAATTGAATTAATTAAATCCGTCCATAGTTGATAATACGGAGGATTAATTTCTTTAATTAATGATTACTTCCGTGTAATTACATAAGTGATTACAACTATGTTTTATAGGGGTAAAACTTCACTAAAACTTTATATAAAACTATAGACATTTCATCTTAAACCTGCTTATAATAGGCTTAAGCGAAAATAAAAAAGCTTAAATAAACTGGCGAACAATATAAATCCTAACTACAGGTGCATTGTTACACAAAAGACCAAATAAAAATCATAAGTATCGGTGATTTGAAACACACACAATATCTTGTTACTTATGTTTTGATGATTTTAATAGATAGATAAATTTCCATTTAACCAGTTGTTTATAAGTTTTTCAGCCTAGCTAATTTTCACAAGACACAAATCAAACATTAAGGAGACAAAAATCATGGCAGGTTTAGTAAAGAAATTTTTAGCAAGTGCTTCTGTTGTTGCTGGTATGAGTGCAGTATTCGGCGCTCCTGCAATGGCAGCAACTTTTAGCCCTATAGGCACAGACATGATATTGCGCGAACAAGTAGGTACTGGTTTTCAAGTAACTAACGACTTGACTAAGCTAAATTCAATCTTAGGAGGAGATAGCTCTAATCCTGGTGGTAACGTAGAGTTAGGTAGTAGTGATACAGGCGGTAACCCACTTGCTGGAGTACAAGCTGAAAATCTTCAGGGAGCAACTGCTACATTTACTAATGTGACTGAGGACATTTACAATGATTTTACTTGGCAACAAACTGTTGGTAAGGCTTGGTTCTCTGATGCTTGGGGACAAGCTGTTGAGAAAAACTCAGGTGCTAACTTTTTAGTATCCGCTGCTAACGAAGCTCTTGCTTACGGTATTTTTGTAGGCCAAGGAGGACTTAACATGATTACTGACCCCAACATTTCTTACATAAACGAAGTTGGTGACGACATTGTAGTTGGTTTAGCAGGTCACTTCAACTTAGCAGACAGATTCAGATTCAATCCCTTTTTAGCAGTAGCGTTAGAAGGTGTGCAAATGAGTGAAATTTTTGCATACGATATTGATGGAGTTACTGGTTACGGTTGGAGTGACTCCGCTACTGCTACTGGATTAGCTGACGACGATGAGGCAGGTTCTTACAGTGGTAACTATGAAGTTGTTCTAGAAGGTTTAGCAGGTGGTTATTTATCCGAACCTCCTGCTGCTACACCTGAGCCTTCTACATTATTAGGTTTAATGGCTATTGGTGGTTTAGTTACTGCTACTAAGCGTAAGTCTGCAAAGTAAAGTATTAGAAAAGCTTCTTTGTTTTTGTTAGTGAGTATTAAAGTCTGGAGAGGGAGTTGATAAGACTCCCTTATTTTTTTTGTAACGTTGTAATGGTAGGGGCGGGTTCCTCATTAAATTAACGAGACTCAACATTTAATCAGATAAACCCGCCCCCAAAGATAGAATGGTTTTAGCTGACTATTTAATTCTTTCGTTATATAGTAGGGGCGGGTTCCGCCTTAAGTTAATGAGGCTTAACATTGAATTAGGTAAACCCGCCCCCAATCATACAATGGTTTCGGCATTACCCGCGCAATAATGTCGGGGCGGGTTTTGATAACTATATGACTAATTTCCAGACTTTGGGTTAAACCCCCCCTACTGCGCAATAAAATCAAAAAAACCAGGAGTCAGAATATATCAAATATTCCGACACCTGACTCTTAAATTATTTCGTTTTATGGTAGGGGCGGGTTCCCGGTTAAATTAATGAGAGTCAACATTGAATCAGATAAACTCGCCCCCAATCATACAATGTTTTCGGCATTACCCACCCAATAATGTCGGGGCGGGTTTTGATAAGTATATGACTAATTTCCAGACTTTGGGGTTAAACCCGCCCCTACTGAGATGGTATCTAAGGATTTGGGCAAGTTCCACTAACACAACTATAATATGCACTACTACCACCCTTGTCGATCACACAATTTGCTCCAGTTTCTATGTTATTTCCAGCTGCCATTGCTTCTGCAATACACATTCCTGTATCGAATGCTCCTATTTGATCTGAGACACAGGCTAAATCAGCAGTACAGCCATTAAGAGTAACAGAGCTCAAACCACCTGTATTATTGTCTACTAATGCTGTTCCACCACTATAACTATTTCCATCTGAAAGTAACATATCTTGGAGATCATACTCAGTAAACTCTTGAGCCATAGCAGCTCCAGCAACAGAGAAAGTTAAAAAAGCTGTAGAAGCGATCGCTGTAAGTAATTTTTTCATGGATATATCTACCTGTAATAGTGAACAAAAATTATTGATTATCAGAACTTAGATATTTTGGAACTAACAAGTATATTTTTAATACTCTCAGTCTCCTAAATAACTAACTTACTTTAATAACTATAAAGTATAAGTTATTTCAACAAGAGAAAAAGCATTGCTGAATTTTTAGTTTGAGCTAATACCCACTCTTGTTTCATCACATATATATCGTAACCAGAAAAAAAAGGATAGTCAATTAGAGTAAATACGCAAATTTTTTGTAAAGATAATATGAAGATAGGATTCTATGGTAGAAATAATATTTAGACAGATATAGACAGGGTATCAACTATGGGCAAATTTTGCTCCAACTAGATTAACCTACATATTATAAATCTCAACCATGAAAGGAACTACTATCAGTCAAGTACCAGTCCAAGCAGTTAGATTTATGAAACTAGCTGGAATTATCTTGGTACTATTTACCATTATCAATTATTTTTTGCTTCTATTTACTATCAAGATAGGAGATCCAGACTGGAGTCTCAATTTCACAACTACAATAGTAGAAGAAGGTATTGTACCAATTTTAGGAATAGCCTTAATGTTTTGTGCTTATGGCTTTGAAGAAATTCTTGGTTTAGCTCCACCACAACCAAAAATTACATGGAATAGCTTAAAATTTTGGGTTTATTTATTATCTTTTGTCTTCGGCATAATATTTTTGCTAATTATTCCTCTGCATATTAGTAATGCTGTAGCAGTAAGTAATGAAGCAGTAGAAATAGCAAATCAAACTGCCAAAGAAGAAAAAGAAACATTAGCAGAACGTTTAGATGAGCAACAAAATGTAATAGGCGATATGCTCCGAGATAGGCAAAAATTAGAGGCATTTACAAGACAAAGACAATTGAGCGAAGAACAAATAGCTAATTTAGAAAAGTTTAAAAGTAATCCCAATGCCTTTAAAGTAAAAGTAGAAGAAGTTCGCGAAAATGTAACAAAACAAATAGAAAGGAAACAACAACGAGAAATACAAAAGTCACAACTATCAACTTTTCATTCTAGTATCAAAATAGGTTTAACCAGCTTATTATTAGCCAGTTGTTATTTAACTATTGGTTGGAGTGGGTTTAAAGGTAAACCTAGAAGAGTTCGCTAAGTAGGGGCAGGTTCATCAAATAAATTATGATTGGAACAATTGAGTTAACAAAACCTGCCCCAACCCATCAATAAATATGGTTCAATTAATGGTGATGGGGGGGTGGGTTTATTATTATTTATTGTTGGGTATGTAATTCAACGGATGAACCCACCCCTACAGGTTAATTTTTTGTGATTAATATTGATATTGTAGGGGCAGGTTCTGTCATTAATTTTGATGGTAATAATTGAATTAATTAAACCTGCCCCCAACCCATAAATAAATATGCTGCAATTAATGGTGATGGGGGTGGGTTGATTTTATTTATTGTTAGGTATGTAATTGAACGGATGAACTCACCCCTACAGGTTAATTTTTTGTGATTAATATTGATATTGTAGGGGCAGGTTTCACCATTGATTTTGATGGTAATAATTGAATTAACAAAACCTGCCCCCAACCCATAAATAAATATGCTGCAATTAATGGTGATGGGGGTGGGTTGATTTTATTTATTGTTAGGTATGTAATTCAACGGATGAACCCACCCCTACCGGGTTGATTAATTAATATTGTAGGGGCAGGTTCATCAAATAATTTATGATTGGAATAATTAAATTAACAAAACCTGCCCCCAACCCATAAATAAATATGCTGCAATTAATGGTGATGGGGGGTGGGTTTATTATTATTTATTGTTGGGTATCGTAATTGAACGGATGAACCCACCCCTACAGGTTTATTTTTGGTAATTAAATTGTAGGGGCAGGTTTCACGATTGATTTTGATGGTAATAATTAAATTAACTAAACCTGCTCCATTCCGATGGATCACAAAAAAACATCAATAAATAATTGTCTAATTAATGGTGATGGGGGTGGGTTTATTATTATTTATTGTTAGGTATATAATTCAACGGATGAACC
>JBCDJM010000194.1:0-14661 GCA_038747755.1 Cyanobacteria bacterium P01_H01_bin.35 | reverse complement strand
TTCCTCCAAAATCCTATTCTCAATTAAAGATTACTACAAGCCTTTATTTTCGTGATTATTGAGAATGAAGCTGTTAAATTACTGAGTTAGTCGTTTTCAGAAGTCTCTCTATAACTAGGTTTGAGATACCTGAATCCTTACACAATTTCTGCAATTTTTCCATTTGTATGAAGATGATTCAACATCTTTGAACAATCTTGATATGGGTTCACAGATTGACATATAAAATAAAATGGAACTGCGCTAGGTTTTTCTGCATAAGGAAATGGATTTTCAACATAAAAATCTTTTTCTAGCAGTTTAGTAATTAAATTCCAACAGTTTTCCCGAATAAGAAAAGAGAAATATATCACAAACAATTCATAACCCATAAATTTATGGAAATTTGCATCAGCATCAATTTTAGTTTCGTAGCAATTACTATAATTAAGAGGGTAATTATAGTGTGCAATAATTCTCTCGAAACCTTCATAAAGTTCTACAGCTACATCACTTGATTTTGCAGTTGCTATACTTTCTGCAAGAGTAGCAAATTCTATCACTAAATTAACAGTATTCTCATTCTCTACAATTTCTGCTGAAAACTTATGAGCTAATTTTTGTATTTCATTTGTCAAGTATTTGATAAACTCACGAACTAATTTAATTTTGTTAGGTTGAGAGTTTTTAACAGCTATCTCTGCTTGTTCACTAATATAAATTTCCTGTGGTATTTCCTTTTCCAAACCTGGCAAAATAGGACGAATAGCTCTTTCAAAATCTTTTGCTAAGTTGTTGCGCTCTGGAGATTTTTCTTGATTATCCACAGGCATATTATAAGGAATAATTCGTCTCATTCGCAGATCAAAAGGTAGTTGTTCGGGAAAACCAAAAGCAGTATTAATCACCATAATAATTTTTCCCTCTCCCAAAGTTTTCATTGCATATCCAAGCTCAATTAATACATTAGGATTTGGAGTAGGGCGAAATTTAGTATCTTTACCAAAAATTGAAATATTACCAACAATCGAAACATCACACACAAAAATCTGAGCCTGCTCAATTTTATCAAAAATAGTATTAACAATATCTGGCGAACCAGTTACATTTTTAGTATCTCTATCTATCACTGGTTCCACTGTAATAGAATCATCATTACTAATAGACTTTACAGCTTTCTCAAGAGCATCCCCAATAAATCCACGATTTGTATTATTTGGTAAGTCTGACTGCCAAGAATAAAAGATTTTGCAATCCATAATATGTACAAAAAATAGTATTTGTAAAATTAACAACTTTCATTTTAATAGAAAAAAATAAATCTATTCAGCTCGCCACCTTAATACACCAAAGAGAAAAAACATCCTGTTTCCTATTATCCTAAATATTCTTTTTCTTCCTTATTTGCTGTTACCTAATATTATTAAATCCATGCTATTCTAAATAATGAAAACAAGGTCGAAAAATCAACTTCAGTTTGCTGCTAAATTAAAAGAGTTAGGGATAGATCCTGATTCTGTCTAATATCATCAGGACTTACGCATTTTAAGGAATGAGAATTTATTAACTTCCAGATTTTCTGCACAGAAGCATTTCAGTGCGGTACTCCTAGGAAATATTTGTGGATCATATTTTATTCTCATTCCTAAGGAAACGCCAGGGTTTGAGATTGCTTCCTATCTTTGCAATAAAATTAATGACCGAGGTTTTGCGTAAGTCCTTTCCTAAATGTTGCTTATATCATTATGCTGTTAACTTCTTAGAGTTTAACAAAATTTTATACAGTCGCAACCGCAGAATATTTCTTTTCTATCGGCTTACGTTCCCCTTTCATCACCATTTTTACTCCACCAGCAGGTCCTAAAGTTACTCCTCGACGTTGAGGTTTGACAGGTTGATTTTCTGCTAATTCCATCTCAAAATTAGATAATAGAGTTGCCAATACCAAACGCATCTCAAAATTTGCTAATGCCATTCCTAAACAACGACGACTACCACCTCCAAAGGGCAAATACTGATATGCAGAAAATTTTCGCTCTAAAAATCGCTCTGGTTTAAACTTTTTCGGTTCTGGATATAAATCTTCCCGGTGATGAGCCAAATAAATACAACCCACAATCAATGTATCCGCTTCTAAGTGATAACCATGCAACTCTAAAGGTTTTGTTGCTACGCGAGGAAATGTTAGCATTCCTACTGGATATATTCGCAAGGTTTCCTGACAAACTGCTGTCAAATAGGGTAAACGGAAAATTGTCATGGAGTCAGCATCAGTTTCTAGAGTTTCCAACTCCTGCATCAGTTTTTGATGTACTTCCGGCTGTCTGTGAACCCAATAAACTGCCCAAGCTAGAGCTGTTGCAGTAGTTTCGTGACCTGCCGTTAACAGAGTTATCAATTCATCTCTAATTTCTTGGTTAGTCATTCCTTGACCTGACTCATCTCGCGCTAACAGCATTAAAGTCAGAATATCATTGCGATGCGGATCTAGTTGAGCGCGACGTTCGTTGATTTCAGCATATAGGAATTCATCCAGTCGTTGCATTTGACGTTGATGTCTACCCCAAGGACTCCAGCTACCCCAGTCTTGTTGTAAAAATGGGAAAAATATTAGAGTTGATCGCAATGGAGAAGCAGTGAGTTCGAGAAAATTTGCTAATATAGCTCTAATTTGGGAGAGTCGAGGGCTATCATATAAACCAAAAACTGCTTGCAGTATTACTTGCAGAGTAATATTTTGCATTAGTTTACGGGCGATGAATTTTTCACCTCTGGGTAATTCTTTGGCACTTTGTCTAGTTAAGTTACAGATTAATTCTCCATAGTTCCGCATTCTCTCACCGTGAAAGGGTGGCATTAATAGTTTGCGTTCTCGACGGTGGCGATCGCCTTCTAACAAAAATATTGATTTTTCTCCAACCATTGATTTCAAAATTGGGCTTGCTGGTGCATTGTATTCACTATTATCTTTAGTCAATATCTCCTGTATAGCTTCTGGGTTACTCACATACACTAGGGGTTTACCAGCTATACCAATTTTTAATTGGAAGATATCTCCATATTTTTTAACACAGGTTTCCATTGTTTGAATTGGGTTTAAAATCCATTGCATTTGTTGGAAAATGCTCGGTGTTTGTGGTCCTTTGATTGATTTCATGTTAGTTAATGGTGAATTTTTAGACTATTTAATTCTGGAAGTTAACAGGAGAGTGAAAAATTAAAACTACTGTTAACTTCCTTCAGTTTAACAATATTTTATACAGTTGCGACAGAAGGAGATTTTGTTTCTACCTGCATAAGTTTTCCAGTCATAACGATTTTTACGCCACCTGCTGGAGCTAAAGTTATACCACGACGAACTGGTTTGACTGGTTGCTTGTCTGCTAAAGCCAAACTATAGCGTCTGAGAATAGTTGCCAATATGAGTTTCATTTCAAACATGGCAAATGCTGCTCCAATACAACGTCGGTTACTACCGCCAAAGGGGAAAAACTCATAAGCAGAGTATTGCCGTTCTAAAAATCGTTCTGGTTTAAATTTCTTTGGTTCCGGATACAAATCTTCTCGGTGGTGAGTTAGATAAATACAGGGAGCTAGAGCAGTTCCAACTGGGTATTCTTGACCCATTATTGTTATTGGAGATTTTGATATTCGTGGAGATGTAATCAATGCCACTGGATAAATACGCAGGGTTTCACAGCAAACTGCATTCAGATAGGGCAGTTTCATAATTGCCATTGGATCTGGGTTATCTCCAAGCTCTTCCATTTCTTCCAATAGCTTGTGGTAAATTTCTGGTTGGCGGTGAATCCAATAAAACGCCCATGCTAGGGTGGTTGCTGTGGTTTCATGTCCAGCAAATAGCAATGTCATCAATTCATCCCGCAATTCTAGATCGCTCATGGGTTGCCCTTCTTCATCCCGCGCTAACAAAAGCATTGTTAAAACGTCAGACCTGTTGCACAAGCTTCCAGCCTTTGTTATTGTTTCTAATTGTTGACGACGTTCAGAAATTTCTGCGTATAGTAACTCGTCAATTTTTTGCCGTTGTCTAATAAATCTACCCCACGGACTCCAAGCACTCCAGTCTATTTGGAGAGGCTTGAAAAATAACATACTTGCTTTCCAGGGAGAACCCAAGGACTCTAGAGCTTCACTCAAAAGTTGCTCTATTTTATCGTATCTCTCTCCTTCATCTAAACCGAAAACTGCCTGTAATATTACCTTCAAAGATATATCTTGAGTTGATTGTCTCATAGAAAATGGTTGCCCTACTTCCCACTTACTAGCTACTTGCCCAGCGATATTACAAATTAACTCACCATAAGCTTGCATCCTTTCTCCATGAAAAGGTGGCATCAAAAGTTTACGTTGACGTTGGTGGGTACGGCCATCTAGCAACACCAGCGATTGGTCTCCTAACAATGGTATCAACAACTGATTTCCCACACCACAGTCAAACTGCTTGGGGTTAGTCTTGAAAATTTCCTCAATGGCCTTGGGATGGCTGATAAATACCATTGGGTAATTCAATTTTATTTGAAATGAGTCTCCATATTCCTTTGCACATTTTTCCAGAAATGTCAAGGGTGTGGCCACCCACTGGAGGATTTGAATCAAAGCAGGAGCTTTTGGACCTGGTAGTTGTGTCATGGTCATATTCTTAATTTAGTTATCTTTTGGATTTTTTGATTATTGTAACTATTAATTTTTTTGATTGCCTAGAACTTGAACAACATTGCCCAGACTTATTAATACCTCAAGTAAAATCAATTAACATCGATCCCTGTAGATGTTAAATTATTATTAATCTGAAATAAAAATAGGACTTACGCAAAGAAACCCGGTTTCTACCGTAAATCATTGTTTTGAACAATAGAAGTCTACAAGAAACCGGGTTTCTGGGTTCGCCTACATAAGTCCTGAAAAGAGAAAAATACAGGAAAATTGCCATGACTGCAACAACCCCAAAACCAACAACAGTCCCAGATTTTTGCGAAGGTATCCAATACTTCGGAGAAGCTTGGCCTGATTTTGAAACTTACGGCAAAACACCAGCAATAGCAGAAGGAAGTAAAGCGATCGCCTCACCAAGTGACCCTACTGGCGTATATCAAACCCTTCTCTACGCCGATGCTCTCCGTTATTTAATGCTACAAGTAACAGGCAGCAAAGCATCAGGACACCCAGGCGGTTTTGCCAGTCAAGCGGAAGCTTATGCAGCCTTAGTTATGTTAGGCTACAAAAATATTCTCACAGAAGTCGGACATCACGCCCCCGGATTTTATAGCGCCGTATTTCTCGATCGCTCCCTAGAAGATATGGAAATCTTCACAGTCCAACAAATGCGCGATCGCTTCCGGGAAATGCACGGACTTCTCGGACACTTATCTGGTTGTATTCCAGGATTACTTAACCCCGCCGGGCCACTGGGACAAGGGCAACATTTCGCTATGGCAGCAGCATTATTACATCGCGATACCCTATTCCCTTTCACCCTGGGAGACGGTGGGATGGGCGAACCCTATCCAGTCAGTAGTATGGCGCACTTTAACACTGCCTATCCTGATGTCACCAACTTTTTACCTATTTTAGTGTGGAATGGTTATAGTCAAGAACACCACAGTATGGTTTCCACAAAAACCAATGAAGAAATGATTGCCTATTGGAAAGGCAATGGTTTTGCAGAAGTAATACTGGTAGATGCTAAAGACTTCGACGACCAAAACCAACCAGGCGACTATATTGATAGCAGCGCCTTCTCCTTAGAAAAGCGTCTAGAATTTACCAAAGCAGTATTAGAAAATGTTGACAAAGCAGCCAAATCTGCCCTTGGTGGCAAACTGACTATTTTTATTATCAAACAACTCAAGGGTGCAGGGGTTCATGCTAGAGGTTCAAAGTCTCACAACCTTTATCCGAAAGACACTCTCGACAGTCCTCAAATTATCAATGCTCTCCAAGAACGTGCTCTACCAGTAGCAGCTTGGGAGTTAGTACGGACAAATTGCGAACGTGCTGGTGGGGGACCTGCTGCTAAAACTGTTGTGACTGAATTTGAATATCCACTAGCAGAATTAGGTCAACTACCTTTAGAAGAATATGCTGTTGGTGGCGATCGCAAAGTTGCCACGACTGCAATGGGAGCATTAATAGCTCATGTCGGTCAAAAAGACCCTAATTTCCTAATTACCAATGCAGATGGTAACGCTGCATCAGGTATTAATAATATTAACCAAGCATTGAAAATTATTCATCCCACTACCGACGACATTTATTTTCAAGGACCGAAAGGTCAAGTTTATGAACCCTTGAGCGAAGATGCTTGTGCTGGAATGGCAGCAGCTTTAGCATTAATGGGAGCGCGGACAGTTTGGTGTTCTTATGAATCTTTTGCTATTAATGGTGTACCTATTTGGCAGACAGTGACGCAAGCAATGGCAGAATTACGTCATCTCACTCCTTCAACTATTACATTATTTACTGCTGGAGCATTAGAACAGGGGCGCAACGGTTGGACGCACCAACGCCCGGAAATTGAGGCTTATTTTGCAGCGATGATGCGGAATGGGAATGTGTTCGCCCTGTTCCCACCCGATGCGAATAGTATTCAGGTTTGTTATGACTGGGCGTTGACTACTAAAAATAAAGGTGTGACAATTACTGCTAGTAAGTCACCGTTACCTATTCGGACTACTTTTGCACAGACAAGACAAGGCTTGCAGGATGGTGCTATTGTGCTTGAGGAGAATGCAGGAGATAAGACGGTTGTGTTTGCAGTGGTGGGAGATATGCCATTAATTCCAGTATTTGAAGCTGCTGCCTCTTTAAAAACTGAAGGTATTGGGGTGCGGATAGTTTCGGTAATTAATCCCCGGCGTTTGTACCGTCCCCAGGATACAGGTTGGGATACTTGCTCTGAAGCTGATGGCGGATTTTTGGATGATGCTGGTTTTGAGAAGTTATTCGGGGGTGATGCTTTAATTGGTGTAACTGGTGGCGCGAGTTTGATGTTAGAACCAATCATGTTACGGAGTCAGGTTAAGCGAGATACCTTTGCTTGGCGACGAGGTGAGACGGCCTCCAGTGCTGGTCAGGTGATGGCTTTTAATGGTATAACTGCTGAAGCTTTGACGAAGCGAGCGAGCGAATTGTTAGGTTAACTAGCTATCAGTTTTTATAAAATGTAGGGTGTGTTTTCGGTTGTCGCCGACTTAAAACCCTGTGCGACATCAAAAGCTCCACTTTGTGGAGCGTAACACACCATTTTTCAATATTTTTGTGCGTTACGCGATCGCTGATATGATATCGGGATGATTAGTAATGATTAAGCATTTCTAGTTTGAGGCTACCAGTGAAAACAGGTTAACCTCCAAACAAATTCCTATTACTCCATAATTTTCTGACAGCTATAGACCAGCAGATATCCTAATTTATCATTATTTGATAGTCAATCTTCTGAGTTACTTCACGGGCATAAGGATATCTTTATTAGTTAGGTATAACCTCCTCGATAAGATTAGCAGCAGAGTCTACTCCTCCTGCTTCTTGGATAGCATCACAAATTTTCCTCGCATTATTCCGATAACTGGGTTCTTGAAAGACTTTCTGTATCGCAGTTTTTACAGTAGAAGTAGATAACTTTTTAAGCGGAATGACTTCGCCTGCTCCAGCTTGGGCAATACGAGCAGCCATTCCAGGCTGGTCTGTAGTAATGGGAATTGCTACCATAGGAACCCCAACACTCAAACAATTTAGAGCTGTACTCCCAGCGTGAGTAATCACTAAATGAGAACGATTAATAATTTGTTGATGAGGAGGGAAAGAAAAAACAAGTGGGGAGCCAGGAAAATTGACTTGTGATGGGTCAGCTTTAGGATTTCCTAGTGAAATTAACAATTGAGCTTCTATTTCTAATTCGTTAAAAGCTTGGGCAATGCACTGAAAAACTTTTTGATTTCGGTTTTGTATAGTACCTAAGTTAGCATAAATTAGGGCTTTGCCATTCAACTTCTCAAATGAAAAATCTTCATCAACAAAAGAAACAGGTTCGATATCAGACGGATTTTTGAAGGGACCGATATAATGAAACCAAGGAATCAGTTGTTCCCGAGGAAAATCAAGAACTTTAGGGAGTTGGCTAATTTGACAGAGCTGAGAATAGGCATCTTGACGTGTTTGATAGAGTGGTAATTTCCAATCCTTTCTCTGTTTTTGTACTAGATTCCAAATCGAACGGGTAAGATAATTTAATAGTTGATAACAAAGCTGGTTTCGGAGTTTAGCCCACCAACTGTTTCGGTATAACCAGTGGGTAAAGTAAGGGGGAATTCCTGGTTCTCGGTTCAGTGGCAAAGCATTACAAATATTGATAAAAGGTAAATTTAAGTAGTCGGCAATTGTTCCTCCTGATAAAATAGTCTGATCGGCTAACATAGCATCAATCCCAACTTTAGTAATTGCATCAGGAGCCTCTCGAAATAGCATTGATGTTTCCTTTCGAAAGCATTCAATTGCATATTTAAATCCTTCAAGTCCGGTTAATTCTCCCAAGCGAGCATACATTGAATCCATAGTTCCTGGCAGATAATCCTCAGATCCAATCTCAAAAAATTCTAGTTGAGAGCTAGCCAATTTTTCTCGAACATCTGGAACTCCAAACAAAGTTACTTTGTGTCCGCGTTTCTGCAATTCATTACCCAAGTTCGCCATCGGGTTGAGATGACCAATCGCACCAGGGCACAAAATACCAATATGACTCATTTTATAGACCTGCTATACCTTTATTTATCTAACATAATACCATGCCCTGATGATTAGTCAATTAATAATTAATTATTACCTCTTATATAGAATCCGGTTATATAGTATATGTTCATAATTCTATCCACACTTCAATCTCCCCAGAGGTAGTCGATGGGGATATCGCTATCCCTCACCTCTACTCCAAAACCGTGCGTGAGAGTTTCATGTTTCAACGGCTCCTAATAATTAAGGTTACTTCCAGGGAACGGTTTCACATTTTCCCTTACTTCCCACCCTTGATTTCCAGGGTTAAGCGGGTTTTAGCCCACGCTACATATTTTCACCTTTGGCATATTTGCCGGGAGGTTTATTTTTTTTTTGTTTCAAAAGTCTCCTACTCTTGATTTGGCTACAACACCTGCGTCTCGGCTTTTTGGTTACTGATATGACCCCCTACCTTAATTACCTCCGCACGGAGCGCTTATCCTGAGCATTACCCCAGCCTTGCTTTTTAGGGAATCCTCCACCCGTTCCTGACATTGGTTAAGCTTTTCCTACTCATAAGTGAGAGTCAAGAAGGTGTTACTTCGTTCCCTGATATCATTTCAGGTTGACTTTAGTATTTTCGTCATTGCGACCGACAGGGTTTGCGGAGCAGTCCGGAACGGATAGCAATCTCAAGTCCTAGTTTTTCGTACCTCATGCGTAAGTCCTAAATTAGTTAAACGGAAAGGATGTTACTTTTATGAAGATTTGATGAAGTTGGCAAAATGCTCTTGACAGTAGGGGGGAGAGAATAGAATGAATGAAAAATTGGAACACAAAAACAAGTACAACTGGAAATTTACCAAAAAAAAAAAATGAAAAATTGGAACAAAATTGGTCAGTATATTGCTAAAGGCGCTAGCGCAGCTCTACTAGCTTCAACAACCAGTCTGTTAGCAAGCTCCGAAGCAAGTGCAGCGAACTTAGTAAAAGATGATAATGGTGCAGTTAGCAGAATCGAGAATCTGGAAGTTCAGACAGCAGGAGCGACTGCTTTTTTTGACGTCGATTTTATTTTTGATACGGCTGAAAATATATACGGGCAGAGTCTAAACTTCGACTTCTTAGATCCTATAGAGGCTGAAGCGGCTGCTGGTTCTATAATCTCTGCCTTAGGGGAAGACAATTGGCTGGGACTATCGGTGTTAGGCGACCTCTCTGATGAATTCTTAGTACCTTTTTTCTCACGGGGTGACAGTGTTGGTGGGCGGGGTGACGAATTTGGGGCGTTGAGTGCAGATTTAGAAGGTGAAGGGCGTGCTTTTATATGGCTGGAGAACATGTATGCGAAGTTTTCTGCGGCAGCGGCGGGCGGAGGAGAGGAGAACAAAGCAACAACACCCGAACCATCTCTAATTTTTGGTTTTATCACACTAGGCGGTTTAATGCTAGGTAGCAAAATAAACCACAAAGGCTAAAAAGAAGAAGAGAAGGAAAAATCCCTTCTCTTTTAAACTTTTATGATACCTGGCACTTCGGAAGTCAGAAGTCAGAAGTCGGAAGTCAGAAGTCAGGAACTTCGTAACTGTTCCTGAAAAAACACAAATTCAAAACTGAAACACTATAACTTTAATGGTACGATATTGGATCGGAATTCCAGTAATAGCTCAGACAGCGATACATTTTATAAAAGCGAACCGTTTTCCCAATTATTCTGTAGAGTGGTGATTTCAGTTATCAGTTATCAGCGAACCCAGAAACCCGGTTTCTTGAAGAAACCCGCTTTCTTTGCGTAACTAAACCCGCCGCCAGTTCCACGGTATGGGGGGCGGGTTTATTTAATTTAATAGATAAGTCCTGATATAGCTTTTAGCAAACAGTTATCAACTATCAGTATCTATTCCTGCCTCTCGAAGTAACTGTTCTAAACGTTTAGTACGTTCCTCAGAAACTTCTCTGGCCTGACGTTCCTGTTGGAGTGCTGACTCAGCAACTTCTTTGGCCTGACGTTCCTCTTCTCTAGCCTGACGTTCCTGTTGGAGTGCTGACTCAGCAACTTCTCTGGCCTGGCGTTCCTCATTGAATTGTTGTTGAACCTGGAAATAATCTGCAAATAATTGACCATCTGGACGATACAATTGCAAAATTTCCGGCAATACCTCAAACCTAATTCCCAACCGTGGGGAAACCCAACCATTCATCTCGTCAATTACATCTAGTAACGACCCAGAACGCAACCATCCTGTCAAATCATTTTTTTGCGGCTCATACAAATAATACTCCTCTACACCATAGCGGTCGTAAAATATGAGTTTCTTACTCATCTCCTTCAAAGTATTTCCTGGAGAAAGAATTTCAAACACCACTTGGGGAGCAATATTATTTTCTTTCCATTGCTGATAAGAACCCCTATCTACTTTAGGTACTCCAAACGCCACCATGATATCTGGCGCTTGACGCAACTTATTATCACCTTGTACGGGATACCAAAGCAAATCTCCAGCGACAAAGACTTCAGGATTTTCTGCAAATAGCCAAGCTAGATTATGATAAATTACCATTATCCAACGAAATTGAACTCTATTATCTGCCATTGGTTGACCGTCACTATCGGGATAAACAATTTCTGGATGGATTTGGGTTTCGAGTTGTTTCATCATAGTTTTTTTCCTCAAAGTTTCCGCAAAACCTCTGGGATTTTATTATTCGAGTTTAAGATCGCAACATAGTTAACTGTTGCTAGAAAATAACTGCTCTAATACTATCAAAATCTAGGAAAAAATGCGATTACTTGTTGAAAAAAATCTTTAGCTAATTTCCTAAACGTAAACAACCTCCTGACTCCTGACTCCTTCTTCTATTCTCTTCCCTCCTGACTCCTGACTCCTGTTTCCTGACTCATTCTTTTTTCAGCTATCAACTTGTTGTTGAATGGGAATTTGTATTGTAAATTCTGTACCTGTTCCTTTACCAACAGGTTTTGTTGTAAAAAACGGATTAAATATTTGGTTTTGAATTGAAGGTGGAATTCCACAACCATTATCGGCGATCGCAATTTTGACCCATTTCTCATCGACTTGTGATGTATGGATAATGATTTGTCTTCGTTTATTTTTGCTATCGCTGATTTCTAAGGCATCAATAGCATTGACTAAAATATTCATAAATACTTGATTTAGTTGTCCCGGATAACATTCTATGAGAGGTAAATCACTGTAATTTTTTAGGACTTGAATAGGTGATTTTTGTTTGAGACGATTTTGTAAAATCAATAGGGTACTTTCAATTCCATCATGAAGTTCAACTTTTTTTAATTCTGATTCATCTAAGCGAGAAAAGTTACGCAAGGAAAGAACAATGTCACGAACTCGTTTTGTTCCTATCTTGATTGAATTGATAGTTTTGGGTAAATCTTCTTGTAAAAATTCAAGCTCGACTTCATCTGCCCAATCTTGTATTTCTGAGGTAGGGTTAGGATAACATTGCTGCACTAATTCAACAAAATCAAGTAAATCCTGAGTGTATTCCTCTACATGAATAATATTACCATGAATAAAGGTTATGGGATTATTAATTTCATGGGCAACACCTGCCACTAATTGTCCCAAGCTTGACATTTTCTCTTGCTGAACTAACTGCGCTTGAGTCTGTTGAAGTTTATGGAGGGTTTCTTCTAGTTTATTGTTTTGTTGACTTATAGCGATCGTGCGCTCTTTGACTCGTTCTTCTAGAGTTTCGTTTGCTTGTTGAAGAGCAATTTCACTAGCTTGTAATTTTTCAGTATTTGTTTGAATCCAATTTGCCATTTTATTAAATCCTGATGCAATTTTAGCTAACTCATCAGAACCTTGGATATTCACCCGTTGATTAAGTTTTCCTTGAGCAATTTTTTTACTAACTTCAACAATTTGCTCTGCTCGTATAGTCAGAGTTTTTTCAAAGAATAACCAGAGTAAAATACAAAATCCACCTAAGCCAATTGTAGAGGTTAGGGAGCGAGATAAAGCATCACTAAATGCCCGTTGTTTCAGACGTGATATATCATAAGATAACCAAAGAATCCCCACTTTAGAGGGACGGAGTTCTCCAAGCTCTCTTTTTAGAGGAACTGGATAAATTGCCCAGATTTTTTGTTTGTCTTCTGATAAAATAATTTGTCCTGATAGATTTTCTCGAACTTGTGTAAATGCACTCTCATTTTTTGCTGCCGGAGTCTGTTTAAGGGATCGATTTCGCAATTCATACCGGGTTGCCAGAAGAACACGATTTTCTCGATCAAATAAAAGAGCTAAACTAAGATTGACATCAGTTTGCATCTTACTAATAGCAATTTCAGCTTGCTCTATGTTGCCTCGACGATATAGATATTCCAAAATTCCTGAAATTTGTTCCCCCGCAAATCTCGCATTCCCACTGACATTTTCTTCAACTCGTTGAAAAGAATATGACGTTTCTTGCTGAATATTTATTCCACCCAATATTGTACCAGATATCAGTAGAATAGCTGGAATTGAAAATCGCAAAGAAAACGGAAACTGTTTCATTTAACTTAAAACTCCAGGTAATAAAATCATTGAAGTTCTGATGCTTTCACAAAGCGATCATCAAATAAAGTCATTGGAACGAGAGATTTTGATAATAGTTTGTTAGCAACCATCACATCAATTAATCGTTGAGTAGTTTCCAGTAATGCAGGATTTTCTCTATCTAAAAGTTGTTGATTTTCTTGTAAATTTGGCCGACGTAATCCCTTATTTGCTTCTAGAAATTCTTCTGGTGTCACCTGAGTTCGAGGAGCAACCCGACGAGCACTATCTTGGGGATTTTGTGCCAGATAATTAAGTGCTTTAAATTGTCCATCTACCAATGCCTGTATATCTTTAGATTGATTGGCGATCGCTCTTTTATCAACAATTAAAACATCAACAATTTCACCGGGAATCTGAGAACTATCAAATATTTGTTTCGCTCCGAATGCTAACAGTTTAGTCCGAGCAGGACCGAAGGTAACAACTGCATCAATGATTCCATCTTTAAATGCTCGCTCGTGTTCCGAAAGTCCTAAAGAAACAACTTGAATATCTTCCGTTGTCATTCCTGCTTTTTCTAAAGCACGGGTAATAATATATGCCCCTAAAGCATTAGCTTCTACACCTACTCGCTTACCTTTTAAGGCTTGAAGATTGGGAATCTCTGGTTTTGCTAAAATTACATCTCCTCCTTCAGAAAAGTCTATCACCGTTACAATCCTTACATCTGGATTAGTAGTTGCTAATTCTAATGCCTCATCTAGTGAGATAGCAGCACTTTCCAGATTATTATTTCGATAAACTCTTACTTGTTCAGTACCAGAAGGAAAATCAAGCAGTTTGATTGAAGTATTGTCATAATATCCTAAGCTTCTTGCGAGGTATAGGGTTTCAAACCCCGGCCACAAATTAACAGCAACTCGCAAAGGTAGTCGAGTAGTGTTACAACTTATAAGTAGAGATACTCCAAACAAAATAACAATGAGGAAAAAAGGTCTTTTTTTTTTAGTTTGCACAACCGTTTTTGCCAAGGGTAAAGTTCTTGACGTAAATCGTTTTATAAGTGAAGATACATAATGATTGATATTGATATTCATTGAGGTTCTCCCAATATTTGTGGTTATAAATAGGGCAGCTTGCGCCAGCAAATACGGCCTAAAGTTCTCCGCAACAGATTTTCCTGCTCTGGAGTTGGGTCATTTCACTTATCAGTTATCAGTTAACAGTTAGCCTCCTGTCGGAGGAACTGTGCAATTCAGTAGAGAGTGAACCTCAGACCTTAGTCGGAGGCTTGAAATACTGAGTTAAATATTTCTCTTGGTCGATTGGATATGGCGTTAACGGAGTGGCTCTGTTAAGAGCAGGAGACCTCGCCATCCCACCCTACGGGAAGCTCCGCTAACGACCGCTTTTTCATCCCCTA
>JBCDJM010000193.1:0-14757 GCA_038747755.1 Cyanobacteria bacterium P01_H01_bin.35 | reverse complement strand
TCAAAATTTGCTGATAACGAATAATAATTAGGGCAATAAACCCGGTTTCTTGTTTTTTTATTGTTTGTTTATTGTTTTGGTGCAGATTTTACTTAATAAAAATTATTGTCACAAAAATAGGTTACTAAAAATTATTGTAAGCAATCAGCAGTCAGCTATTAGCCATCAGCTTCATTACTTTTAATTCTTGCAAGTTGTTCTTGTTCTTCAATTTATTATAGGTTGAGAATAGGGTAAAAGTTAAGCTAATAATTGCTTCATTTATTACAAAGCTGAGATCTGACTGCTAATAGCTGAATGCTTACAAATTATTAACACTAATTAAACTTAAAATAAACAAAATAGCCGTACCAGAAGAACTAATAGCAAACATGAGCGATCGCCCGATAGGTACATCCAAAATATAGAATATCGAATAAAAAAATCGTCCAATTACAAAAGCAACTGAGGCTCCTATAGCCAAGACAGAATCTTGTTGTGTCAAATAAGCCATAAAAGAAGCTGCTGCAAATAAAATAAAAGTTTCAAAAGAATTTTGATGTGCCCAAGTTGCTCTCTTTGCATAATCAGGCAATTTCTCAAACAAAGCACGAGGCGCACCCAAATCATAGCCTACTTTAACACGACCGTAGGCTACTACTAAAAAAGGTGCATAGACCAGTATTGCTCCTAAAACTATACAATCTAAAAAGATTGAAGATGGTGGTAATTCCAACAGACTCATTTTTTTAGTAAAATTAACTAATCAAAATAGAATAGAGTTACTACTTTACGTTGTTCTTCTGCATCTTGACAAGTCTTCAATAAAGTATGACTATCGTGAAAAGCAAAACAAATTAACTGTTGACATCTAGAAACAATTTCTTGGTTACAAATAGAACTCGCTTCAGCTAAAGATAATTGATCGTTTTTAGGATTTTCCACCACATGAATTACCTTCTCTAACTCTTTACGAGATTCTCTTGGTTGCCTTTCGAGACTTTGAGGTAAAATTACAGTAACTAAATTAGGGTCAGCCCTCATTGCTCCCCGAACTACTGCCAAATTAGTGCCAGTTGCTCCTGATGTAATAATAGTATTTGAACCTAAAACCAAGGCATAACTTAACAACTCAATTAATTGTTGATGAGTAATAGGAACATGACGAGAACCCAACACAGCAACTCTCTTAGAACCTGTTTGTTGGATTGCTAAAAGTTCCTCTAAAAAATCATCTACCTTGGGTATATCAATTGATTGACTCAAAGATTTTATCTATTGTAATAAAACTGCCAAAGGGATTATAGCAATTAAATATATTTTTGTACATTTATTTTTTTTATCGGAAAAATAAAAATTGAGTCTTAAAAATCGATCGACTGAAACATCAGGATGGTCAAAAGCTTTAGCTCAACCAGCTTTAGAATTTCCCCTTACCAAAAAAAAAAGGGTATGCGCCTACCCTTGGATAGGGGATAAAAAAGAGAACATTCCTTATGTCAATCCCGAAGGTGAGCGCCAGAGGTGCTGATAACTGATAACTAATAACTGAAATGACTCCCCTTCCCATTATTTCCGGTACAGTACCCCCTGGATTAAAAGGAACTTTATATAGGAATGGACCTGCTAGATTATCGCGCAATGGACAAAAAGTAGGACATTGGTTTGATGGAAATGGGGCTATCCTAGGAGTGCATTTTAATTCATATATTTTAGGGGGTCAAGAACCCCAGGCTGTTTACCGTTATGTGCAAACAGCAGAATACCAAGCTGAGACACAAAAAGGAAAATATATTTTTGGTGGATATGGAACAAACCCACCAGAAAACCTCTGGGATAAACTTACTAAACCTGTAAAAAATGCCGCGAATACTTCTGTTTTGACTTTGCCAGATCGACTTTTAGCTTTGTGGGAAGGTGGGCATCCTTATTGTCTTAACTTACAGACTTTAGAAACTTTGGGTCTAGAAAATTTAGAGAGTTTAGAAAATCACCAAAGCTATTCAGCCCACCCGAAAATAGATAGTATTACAGGAGATATCTATAATTTTGGAGTTACTCCTGGACTAAATAGATCATTAAATATCTATCGTAGTAATAGTACCGGAAAAATTCAGCAAAAAGGTCTGATTCCAATATGCAGAATAATTGTAGAAAGAAGAATCAAGGGACGATATCTTCCTCGTATCTTCTCTGTAGTTCCCATTTATCCTGACTCCTGACTCATGATTGGTTAACTTAAATCCTATCTATATTCCTAGCTGAAAATGACTGAACAAGCGTTCAAAATCAAAATCCTGTGCAATTAGTCTTTTAACACATTCTACTTTGAGAGGTTCATGTAGACGGACACTACCAAAAGTTCGCTCTATAATTTCCACAGTAGATAAGGTGTCATACTCTACTGACAAAACAGGTACTTCTAAATCCTCAGCACGACTCAGCACCAACTCATCAGGGGGAAGTTGCCCAGTTAAAATTAGACAATGGGTAGAAGTTTCTAAAGCTGCTAGCTGAATGTCTGTCCGATCGCCCCCCGTAACTACTGCCATATTTGTAGCCTTACGAAAATATTTGATTGCTGTACTAACATTCATTGCACCAATTGTCAAGCTTTCTACCATTAAATCCAGGCGGTCAGAACGACAAAGGACTTGAGCGTTTAATTGCTTAACTAATTCTTCAACTGTGACACTGCGTAGGAGACTGCTTCTAGGCAATATTCCTAATACAGGTATATTTCTAGCTTCGAGAAAAGGTTTTACTAATGTAGTTACTGTTTCTTGTGCTGCTAGTGGCACATCATTAATGACCACACCCAGAAGGGAACTACCCAAATGTTGTTTAGCTGAGAGTAAAGAGTCTATATAAGAATCTGAATTTGGACGAGTTACCAAAATTACAGAAGCATTAAGAATTTCCGCAACTTGTGGCAGTGATAATTCAAACAGACTACCCTCATCTAGGTTACTTGGTCCTTCTAATATTACTAAACCCTCTTCCTCTACCTGTAGATATTGGGCTAGAGATTTTTGATAATCAGTTTTGTCTTCTCCCAGTAACCGCTTCTTTATGGTACTTTCGTCGAGCATCAACAGAGTTTGTCGAATACCATTTTCTGAAAGCTTGAGAGTGTCAGTTATAAACTGCACATCAGCATCTGTTGGAATAGACGTTAGAGTTAAACAGTTTCCCAAAGGTTTTCCATAAGCAATGCTTATGCCTTGCCCTTGTAACTCATGGGCTATTCCTAAAGTAATTGTAGACTTGCCACTGTAAGGTTCAGTCGATCCAATTAGCAAATAATTTGCAGATTTTGGCACATCCTCACTCCTGCAATTAATGAACTTTTGGAAATTATCGCATTTTTAGGGCAAGTATTTCTGTTCATATCTCCAACCTAAGATATATAGCGCTACGTACAAGTCAAAAGTCAAAAATCAAAAGTCAAAAAAATCCCTGACTGAGCTTGAGAGTTTATAGCACCCATTTCGGAGCTATTAAACATCTCCGGAAAATAAATAAATCTCTTAGTTAGAGCAGTTAAAGAAAGAAAAAGTCACCATAAAAAATCATTTGTCCTGCCTTTTTCGTAAAAATATAGCAATGAGCGCTGGTATATTTACAAATTGCAGGAGAGGCCAAACAGCTCAAAGTCTTATATTATCGGCAATTTATTCCCTAATAGTGCCTGTAGCAATAGTGCCTGTTGCCGGAGCACAGCGCTAAGCTAATACGCATTTAAAATGCGTATTAGCAAGTCAGAAGTTAGAAGTCAGAAGTCAGAAGTAATAAGGATTTTTCTTTTAATGCTCCACACAACAATAAGTCGTTTAAATACACAACAGCTTATATCTTACCCGTTCCCTGTTCCCTGTTTCCTACTACCGCAAAAAATCTATATCTTTTTCGGAGAGGTCTATTAGACATTTTCAGAAAATAGGCATTAGGGGCGATTCACAAATTACCCGGGGAGTAGAAGACCCACCCATAAGCAATCCCAGAAGAGGAATAATTTATGAATAAGACTGCAATAATTGATTTGATTTTGGATTCTTGGAGATATCTATGTTTGAGGATCAAAAAAGTGCTAATAGATTTCCTTATATTCAATTCTGTTAGGGTTTTAACCAGAGATAATTATCCATTATTCATTATCAATTAATGAAAGGATCTTTTTATGCGTCAATTATAGGAAAAATAGGTCTGATTTACACATTATAAATTTAGGAATTTCATACCTAAAATTACCCACACCCTATTTTCAAGGGTTAGTCTTAGAAGTGACTATCAAACTTATAATTACTCGTAGCGGAGTAACCTTCCATAGAAAGTCTTAGAAAAATCAATTGTGCGAGTTCTGTTATAATTGAGTAATACATCAATTAAAAAATCAACAAACTCATAAGTAGCCATAATAATTTCATAGCTGAGTTCTTGATTACCATCAAACTGCATTCTGCAACGAGTAATATCTGCAGGTAATATACAAACATTCCAGGTAATAACAAAAGGAATATTTTCACCTCCTTCTATATTTCTTGCTCCTTCTAAATTTTTTTGTTTGTATAGGCTAATAGCATGACCCAGATATTTACGTCTTTTTTCTGGGTAATATGGATTATAAACAGCTATTTCTCCCTTCTCGGCTGGCTTTAATTGATTAATTTGTGACATCCTATTATATAATCTCCTTCAATAATTGATAATTGATAATTGATAATTGATAATTATTGAAAGACGCGTATAGCATCTAAAGTATATAGATTAGCTTACATTTAAATTTTATAGTTGTAAGTCCTGAAATTATCAAAAACTAAAATTCTCAACCCAAAACTCATCTAAACCTCGAATCTAGAGGTTAAAAAACTATCTTTATAGTTTTTTAAGGCAGAATTAGGTTAGTCTCTTAAACATAAGAAAATTATTAGTAGTTGGATCTTTTAAGATTAGTTGAATTATGCCCGACAGTTCTTGGCCAAAAAACGATTACTATCAGGAAACCCAAATTTATCAAAACCATGCCTCAGATAATGAACAGCAAAATTATCAGGCATCAGAAAAACAGAAAAGTTCAGATACTAATACTAACCAAATAGAGCAAGAAACCGAAGTTGTGGATACAACAAAGCTCAGTAATCATAATATTTACGATGGTCGTGGTCGTAGACGTAAAGCAGCATTTATGTTATCGCTGATCTGGACTACTACTATCATCCTACATTTGCTGTCCTGGGGATATTGGATAATTATGGGTTTGACAGGTTTACTATCAGTTCAACTTTTGAGAATACTATTTGCTAAACCAAAAATAGCTCCAAAACCTCTATCAGAAGAAAATTTAGTAGATTGGCCTTATGTATCTCTGTTAGTAGCAGCTAAAAACGAAGAAGCTGTAATTAGTAAATTGGTAAAAAATATCTGTGCCTTGGATTATCCTACTAATAATTACGAACTATGGGTCATAGATGACAATAGTACAGATCAAACCCCTGTATTGTTAGAACAGTTGGCTCAGGAATATCAACAGCTAAAAGTAATTAGAAGAGGTCCAGATGCTGGGGGTGGTAAGTCAGGGGCTCTAAATACTGCTGTACCTTTTGTCAGGGGAGAAATTGTAGGAGTATTTGATGCAGATGCACAGGTAACACCCGATCTACTCCGAAAGGTAGTACCACTTTTTGCTAGGGAAAAAGTAGGAGCAGTACAATTAAGAAAAGCGATCGCTAATGCAGGTCTCAACTTTTGGACAAAGGGACAATCAGCAGAAATGGTCTTAGATGGTTTTTTTCAGGAACAGCGAATTGCCATTGGTGGGATTGGAGAACTTAGAGGCAATGGCCAGTTCGTGCGTCTGAATGCTTTAGAAGAATGTGGGGGGTGGAACGAAGAAACTATTACTGATGATTTAGATTTAACTATTCGCCTACATCTAAATCAATGGGATATAGATTTTTTGGCTTTTCCGCCAGTAATGGAGGAAGGAGTAACTAACTCTATAGCTTTGTGGCACCAACGTTCCCGATGGGCCGAAGGAGGATATCAGCGCTATCTAGACTACTGGCAATTGATTGTGCGTAACCGGATGAGATTTAGTAAAACTTGGGATTTATGGCAATTTTTGGTAACACAATATCTAATATCAGTTGCTGCTGTGCCTGATTTTTTGATGTCAATAATTTTACGTCGTTTACCAATAACCAGTCCTTTAACTGTGTTTACTGTGATGGTGTCCTTGTTAGGAATGTTTATCGGTTTACGTCGAACTCGGAAACGACAAAGAAGTTTAGCACAACATGAAAAGGGGATGGAGTTGGCTTTGAGAAAAGAAAATCCATTGTCTTTATTCTTTACTTTCCTAGAAAGTGTGCGGGGAACTTTTTATATGTTGCATTGGTTTGTGGTTATGGGCGTTACTATTGGTCGAATGTCTGTATTACCTAAGCGACTAAAATGGGTAAAAACGGTTCATAGAGGTGATGGGGAAAGTTAAAAGTTGGGGCTAACTACTGAAGGATATAGATTTTACCAAAAA
This sequence comes from Cyanobacteria bacterium P01_H01_bin.35, assembly GCA_038747755.1. GTDB lineage: Bacteria > Cyanobacteriota > Cyanobacteriia > Cyanobacteriales > Microcoleaceae > Trichodesmium. The sequence continues at coordinate 8,243 of JBCDJM010000193.1, read as the reverse complement.
ATAGGCGTTGGTAAATCAAAAAATGAAACTTTAGGAATAATCTGTTTCTGATACCTCTAAAATATTTAACCAGAGTAAGTGATGGGTATCACCCCTAGTAGAAAATCATCCTGTTAATTACCAACGTCAAAAAATCATGGTATGCGCTTCCCCTTTTAAGGGGATAAAAAAAATCAATTTCTGTATTTCAATCCCGATGGTGAGGACCAGAGGTACTGATAACTGATAACTGATGACTGAAATGACCCAAGTTATCAAATATTTTCTCACTGTGGACATCAAGAGAAAATGCTTTTCTATTTGAAAATTAATAAATTTGCAGAATGTGGTTTTCAAATGGACACAAACTTTAATGCCGTTGTTAATTTAGAAAACAATGTGGGTAAATGGGTAGAATTCCCACTGAGAATGAGCTTAGGTTGAGAAAGTTTACAAACTGTAGTCCGTAGTTTTGATAGAAGCAGGAACGGAGTTGCTAAAGTTCAAATTGAATTATAGTCAAGGTTATAGACATAACAATTGTTAAGATTGAGAATTGCTATACTTGAATGATGTCTATTTTTTGATGTCCATAACAAAAATGACTTATAAAAATCCAATTGGTAGAAAAAGGGCAAAGGAGAAAAAAGATTCGGAAAACTGGAAACTTGATGGAGCAATTTATGGCTGATAGAAAGAAATTATTATACTTCTTCAATAATATTAAGAAACTTAGCATTATTAATACCTATTTTATCTGAACTATTGATTTGGTAAAGTATAGCTGCCAAATTTATCAAAATCTTGGGAATGCTCAAATGAAATCTCCCAAACTATATATTAATTAGAGCAAATCAAAGATTAAGTTGATATGGATTTATTAGAATATCAAGCAAAGGCATTGTTTAGTGAGATGGGAATACCTGTTTTACCATCTCAAAGAATAGATTATCCTAAAGATTTAAAAAGATTAAAAATACCCTATCCAGTGGTACTTAAGTCTCAAGTTCATACTGGGGAAAGAAATAGTTTAGGTGGAATTAAATTTGTTGAAAATACAATTGATGCTGTGGCAGCAGCTCAGACAATTTTTAATTTGCCAATTAAAGATGAATACCCAGAAGTTTTGTTAGCAGAGGCAAAATATAATGCTGACCAAGAATTATATTTGGCAGTTGTTTTAGACCCAATAGTACGTCGCCCTGTACTTCTTGGTTCAGCACAAGGGGGTATTGATACAGAAACAGCTATGAAAAATATGCGGCAGGTAGTTGTTAATCAAGAATTTTCTCCTTTTTATGCACGTCGTTTAATGGTAAAAATTGGACTGCAAGGAAAACTGATAAAATCAGTTAGCCATATAGTAGAAAAAATGTATCAATTATTTGTGGAAAAGGATTTAGATTTGGTAGAAATTAATCCTCTTGGTATTAGTCCGATAGGAGAAGTAATGGCTTTAGATGGTAAGGTTAGTGTTAATGATTATGCTCTAGGTCGTCATCCAGACTTGGTGAGTTTAGTTGGCAAAAATATTAGTAATAATTATGCAATTAAAGAGGAACAAGTCAAGAAAATAGAAAACAATTCTTTATTGGTGACGAGTAATATTAATGGTCTCAGTAGTGAAAAAATCATTCCAGATTATCAACTGAAATTGACAGAATTACAGGGAAATATCGGAATTTTATGCAATGGTGAAGGTTTAACAATGACTACTGTTGATTTGGTCATACAAGCTCAGGGTAAACCAGCTAATTTTCTCAATATTAAGTTAGGTGATTATTTGGAAGTAAAGGATAGTTTTCGATCGCAAATGTTTGCAGCTTTGGATTTAGTTAGTCAAAAAGAAAATGTTAAAGTGGTTTTGATAAATGTTATAGGTATAGTTCAGACAAGTGATGAGTTGATTACTATAATATATGAATATTTTAATAAGTTAAAAACTATAGACATAGACCAGAAAAAAAATCCCTTTGTACTGCGTTTATTAGGAGGTAGAATTACTAGAGCTAGGGAACGTTTATCAGGTCTACCAGTAGAGGTTATGGAAAATTTAGAGGATGCAGTGAACCAGGCTGTTTATCTGTCTAAATCGCGGTAAAAATAAGGTGAATTACCAATCAATTAGTAATAAAGATTTATGATTATTGATTAAGCTTGAAACCTTTTACTGTAAAGGAGAAAAAAGCAAAAAATACGTTTAGTAAATCCTCTTGTTTGGAATCAGAGGTAATTATTAATTGTTAATTGTTAATTGTTGAAATACAATTTTTAATCAAACTTAATAAATTTTAGAATAGATAATAAATAAAAACCATTTTTCAATGAATAATTGATAATTAATCAATCCTGTTTAAAGTATCTCCTAATAATTGATAATTATGTTTGCACTCCCCAAAGCTTTTCTACTGAATGCTCCGCCAACACTTTTCATGTTGCGCAGCGTTTTTCATGTCGGCGACAGTAAAATAAAAGTAATTATCCATTATCCATTGTTCATTATCAATTAATAAATGGCTATATAGATAATAGCTGAAGTATTATGAATTTAACTCAAGATAGCAAAGTCATAGTTCAGGGTGTTACAGAAAAAATATCTACCCAGATAGCCTTAATGATGAAGTCTTGTGGCACAAATGTGGTAGCAGGTATTAGTCCTGGAGAAGGGGGAAAACAATGGCATGGTATTCCTGTTTTTAGTTTGGTAGAGCAAGCAGTAGCAAAGGTGGGTATAATTGATACCACGGTGATAGTTATGCCTGCTTATCAGGTATTGGATGCTGCTTTAGAGGCGATCGCTTCTGGTCTTAAGCAAATTGTGATTATTACAGGAGGTGTGCCTCCCTTAGATATGGTCAAGCTATTGAGAAAAGCTGAGGCAACAGAAACTCTAATTGTTGGACCTAACTGTGCGGGTATTATTGTACCAGATCGGTTGTTACTAGGTACTCATCCGACTCAGTTTTATACTCCAGGTCCAATTGGTATTATTGGTCGCAGTAATACTCTTACTTATGAAGTTGCCTGGGAACTAACAAAGTCAAGGTTAGGGCAATCTATTTGTGTGAGTCTTGGTTGCGATCCAATTGTTGGTTCTTCTTTTCTCCAATGGTTGCAAATATTAGATGAGGATGAGCGTACAGAGTTAATTGTTTTGATAGGAGAGGTTGAGGGTGCAAGTGAAGAAATAGCAGCTTCTTATATTTCAGAAACAATTGATAAACCTGTAGTTGCCTATATTTCTGGTACTTATGCTCCCATCAATCAAAATTATAGTCATGCGAATAGTTTAATTAGTGCTAGGGTTGCTGGTGAAAAGTATGATTCTAATGGTGAGATTGAAAGTAAAATTGCAGCTTTTGAAGCAGTTAAAATACCAGTAGCAAAACGACCTTCTGACATTCCAAGTTTAGTGAGAAATTCACTTGAAAGGAAGTATATTTTTTAATTTCTGGGTCAGCATTCAGGACTCAGCTGAATTATAACCAAAATTAGCCCAATTATTCCCAATTTTCTAATTCTTCTATCGAATTTTGCAATAAGTTATTAATTTGTTCTCGCCGAGTTTCAAAACTGGCAGCTATCCAAATAAAAGCAACTCCTACTACTAAACCTATTATCCATTTGAAAAATGAATAAATAGAATTCAGCACAATTAATTGATTAAAAACGTTGACGATCAATGTTACTGTTCCTACATACAAAAAGGCTCTAGTTTGTAATCCTAATCCGGCAAAAATTGCAATAATACTAATTATTCCTGGGAGTAAACCAGTCCATTGATTTTCTAATAAAGCCACAAAACAAATAATGCCACTGGCAAACAGTCGTAAATTATGACGAATATTTCTGTTTTGAGGTAATTTAAGGATCGGATCGACTTTAGCTACATAAAGTAATGATAATCCGATGGGAGTAACGTAAATTAATGTCTGAATTGATGCTCCTAAATTATTCAGCAAAATTACAAAAGCATAATTAATTAAACCTAGACTAATATAAGTTAATCGAATTTGTTGATTGACTTTGGAAATAGCAATATAAAATCCGGCAGTTATTAAAATTGAAGCATACCAATACCAAGGTGGAGCTAGGTCTAATTTTAAATTAGTAAGAACGACAGTTATTATGGGAATTATCAGAGAAACTCGTCGCCAAGGTTTGAGAGGCCATCCCCAATTTTCCCAGGGTAATATATAGATAAAGTAGGAAATTATTGCTGCTATTGCACCTAGTAAAGATAGTAAAAATTCTGCGATGGAGAGTAAATTAATTATATAGATAGCAACAGCATATCCTTCTAAAACACCTAGATATATCCAGGTTTCTGCTTGTTGCAAGTTGGAGTTATTTTTGCCTTGCATAATTGCATAGCGAGTCAAAAGTATAGCTGTAGTTAATCCTAATATTGGATTAGATTTCAGATTGTATCCTGCTAATAAAAGTAAAAGAATGCTACTCACTGCCCAATGTATGTTGGCAATATTTTTAATTTCTGTTGTTGTGAGTTTTAAGTAATCTAATAACCAAGGAGATAATATCCGATAACCATAAGCGATCGCTGTACCAAGAGTGGCATAGGCAACTAATTTTTCTCCTAATGGTAGGGAATAAATTTGATAGAAAAGTAGTTCGGTAGCAGCAACAGATATTCCGAGAATTCCTAAGTATAATATTGGTTTTAACTGAGCTTGTCTTCTACCTACACCAATTAATATAAATGACAAGGCTAAGAAAGTTAAACCTGTCCAGTTCTCAAAAATACCTGCACGCAATGAAAGACCTAAAATACCGTAGAGCAATGGTATTATTTGCCAACATTTAGGCAGATTATTAATATTTAATTTTCGTTGTAACCAGTCTCCTAAAATTTGCACAAATAATCCTAATGCAAAGTTGGCGTTGGCGAAGCCTAGCGGTAGCTGTATCGCTAAACTAATTACAGATTTATTGACTAAGCTTAAAGTTTCTACTGCTAATAATTCTAAACCCCAAGCAAAACGATAAACTGTAATGTTAGACTGAACAAAATTATTGAGGGTAAATGTAATGGATGAGTTTTCTGTTGTTTGTTTAATAAATCCTCGATAACCAATGGCAAATAATGTCAGACTAGCAGAAATAATTACGATGATTGAGGGATTAAAAATTAAAATTTCTGAATAAATTCCGAAAGAGTGGATTGTTAATAGGATTAATTCTAAGCTGCACAAAGTTATCGCCCAACCATCTAATGCTTTGGCGTAAATCTTGAATAACTTCCGCGATCGCTGAACTATTCGAGAGTACAATAACCATAAACTTACTAAATAGAAACCAAGAATTAATAACCAATCGAACCCAGAAACACGAGGCAAACCTATCACACCTTCCCAAAAGCCAAAACTCAAGAAAGTTAAGACAAAACCTACGGTAATATTTGCTGATGTTTGAGTTAGTAAGTATTTGGTATTAATGAACATTAAAATTATGCCTAAACCTAAACCAAGCAATCGAGTTTCTGGCTGCCATAAAGTTAAAGTTTGGAGCATAATTACAGCCGCGATACTTAATCCACCTGCTATTTTTCTGAAAGATATTATTCTGCTGGAAATAGTTGTTAAAGCTAAAGGAGTAATAAACCAAATAATTCGCCATTTTGCTGATAATTGGCAATTAATAACGGTGCAAATATTAGGGAGGAAAATTTCTAAATTCCCAAGCCACAAAATATAACTGATAACTGCTAAAACTAAACCTAGATGCCAAGCACTTAAACAGAAGCAACTTAACAATGAGATAGAAGATGTAGGTGTAACTATTCTTGTTTCTGCTGTTATCTTGGTCTGCAAAATAAATATTCCCCATTCACTCACCATCATTACTAATAAAATTATTGCCCATGCTGTTAAAGTTAAATTTGGCAAGAAGTAATTAATTCCAGAAAATATTGATAATAAACCAGTGATATGAGTTAGATAAACAAGAGTAACTCTGGTGGGTTGACGCCGAGAGGTGAAAAGAGCAAGGGTAATAGTTGAAGCTAATAAATTGAGAAATATAACTAGAGGATTTTTTCTCGATAATATAATTAAAAATACTCCAAACCCTAAGCAGATTTTTTCACTAAACTTACCTAAGTTAACTTGTTGACGGCGATAAATCCAATCTGTCACCCAGACCATAAATATTAAGTAGGGAAACCAAGCTAAACTAAGTAATGATTCTGGTGAATTTTGGGCATTAAAAATTTGAGTTGCTGTAGCGACTAAAGTTTGTCTAGTTGTAATTGGAATTAATTGCGATCCTAACCAAGTAGCTTGTAAACCAATTAGAAAACCTACAAATATGTCAATTGTTTGCCAAGATTTTTGCAGATTTTCAGCTAACAAGAATAAGCCGATAATACTAACGATTAATGCTTGCCAAGGTTGAGCATCTACTGAAACTAACCAACCCAGTAACAATAAACTAATCCCAATCTGATTTCGTACAAATAATTTTCGTTGAATCCGATCGGAGATGTTATTTTTCAATAATATCCAACCACTTATTCCGAGAGCTAATCCTAATTGGGCGATCTCTACATTGGCAACAAAAATCCCTCTAGCTAGTAAAATTCCCAAAGCATAAATTACAATGGCAATTCCTGTGAGTGGGTCTCCAGTATTAGTTTGATTTTCAACTTCTGTTGTTTCTGTAATTGTTTGAGTTTGGTTATGATAAATAGTTGCGATCGCTGTACCAATTACACCTAAATAAATTGCTAAAATAGGAAATCCTGAAAATTTCCATCCATACTGTAAATAACTCAGTCCTAACAAGTTTAATGCAGCAATCGAAATCCATTTTTTAGAGATAACATTACTGATTTTTTTATCAAAATAAATAATGATACTGGTGAGTAAAAAAGAAGCGATCGCTATTATTAACCATTCTCCAATATTACCCCATAAACCCAAGCCGTCTATTGCCCAAAAATTCACAGGTACTAACAGTAATGTCACGAGTCGTAAAGTATCGGAAGTTAAACGTAAATTTCCTATTTTTCTCGTCCAAACTGTCGCGCCAAAAAAGCATAATGTATATGTTAAAAGCACTAAATATTGTCCGGTAGGAGGAAATTTTTCCCACTGACTAGCAGCAAGTAACCCAGAAGAAACAACTACCAAAAATAAACCTAAAAAAAGCAGCCATCGCAGACTTAATTCTGCCATTAATGACTGTAATAATTGAGTGATTAAATTAGGAGATTTGGCAGTAGAAGTATTTGGGATATTCGGCTGTAAATCTGTTTCTGTTTTAATTTTTTTCTTGCGAATTGCTATTGTTGGTTTAGTTGTGATAACTTGTGGTTGTGGTAGTGGGGTACTTAGATATTTTTGGCAGAGTTGCCTAACTTCATCGTCGGAGATTAAGCCAAGGCGTAACCAAATATCTAAACCTTCTAATATTTGTGGATGATTTGGATCGATATTAATTAACATTTCTTACATCTTCTACATAATAGACATTTCTGGAAACTAAGTTTTTGCCTAGTAAATTAAAATGTTTGAGATTAATTTTCGGAGAGGTATAATAAGGAATAGTAAGTAATTGTATTTCCTACCTAAAATAATAGACTTAATTTTTAATTATCTAACAAGGAGTAAAAATAATGGAACCTGTATCTTTAACCGCAGCAGCGATCGCTACTTTGGCCTTTACAAAAGCTCTGGAAAAAACTGTGGAAAAGTTTACTGAAGGAGCATTGGCCAAAATGGACAAGCTACGTCAGAAGATTTTGGATAAGTTAAAAGGTAATTCCAAAGCAGAAACAGCCATCACAGCAGTTGAGCAAGGATCGAAGGAGGAAGTAGCAAGACTGGCGGTATATCTACAGGATGCGATGGAAGATGATGAGGAATTTGCTGCTGAAGTCCAGGCCATGATATAACGCACCCTACTGGACCGACAAACCTTAAATGGTGCAATAGTAGGGGCGGGTTTTAGCAGAAATTTTCATGCTTACTCTAAGATTTCTATAAACCCGCCCCGATAGATGGTGGTTTATATCATTGGGGGCGGGTTTATCTGACAATATGTGAAAACTCGTTAATTTAACGGTGAAACCCGCCCCTACAAAGCATGATTCCCTAATGCACTAGAGTTGTTGGGAATTAAGCTAAAAAAATGGCTAAAACCCTTATCCGTCAAAGTTTATAGCATTATTCCGCTATAAAATTATGAAAAGCTTATAGAGTAAGCTTTTGAGCATTGTTCAATTTTTATTTCCCAACAACTCT
>JBCDJM010000192.1:0-14770 GCA_038747755.1 Cyanobacteria bacterium P01_H01_bin.35 | reverse complement strand
TTCTAAAATTCCCTCTTCATGTTTCCAACCAGTAGCTATTTGTTGCACCGCTGCAATTCGCACATACAAATCTTCATCATACACAACCCATTGTTTGAGTAATTCTAAAATTCCCTCTTCATTTTTCCAACCAGTAGCTATTTGTCGCACCGCTTCACGTCGCACATACAAATCTTCATCATACACAACCAATTGTTTGAGTAATTCTAAAATTCCCTCTTCATGTTTCCAACCAGTAGCTATTTGTCGCACCGCTTCACTTCGCACATCCGAATTCTCATCAGACACTACCCTTTGTTTTAGCCAAATATAAGTTGAATTATCATCCCTCCAAGTTGTTGCTATTACCTCCACCGCTTTAGTACGAATTTCACGAACTAGCTTTGCCTCATCACTATAAGGTTTATAATCATAACCAAGATCATACCCAGTCAAATCTTTTAACCTATTTAATAACCGTTCCCCCACATCACCAACACTGTGACGACTCCTAACTTCAAACAAACACTTACCCGCCAAAAATAAATTCTGAAACTTTTCCTCTTCCCCCTCTTGCTCCATCAAATAACTAATAACTTCTCCCACAAACTTAGCATCTATCATCCCCGCAATTAACCGCAAAACCTCATGCCATTTTTCATCCCGCCAATGGTTCCCAAAAACATCATTTCTCAAATCATCTTGAGAAATTTTCTGTTCCTTTTCAAACTGCCAAACAAAACTCGAAGCACAAAAATATTCCAAAAAAGTCCGATGCACAAAAGCATAATACCCAGCGCCGACAAAACATAAAATAAAATTCCGATGCCGTAACTGTTCCATCAACGCCCTAGCCACAGTTCTTGCATCATTAATACCCATACCTTTTAAAGAATTAATGATAGTTTTTTCTAAATCATCTCCATGAATCAAATTACCAGCTAAACCTTCCTTATTCCCCTGCATAAAAAAAGCTACCTGACGCAAAATTGCCTGCTTATCTTTGTAGTCAATAGTTATCGGATTCAGATTTACATCAACCAGCGCTCGTTCCATATCCCACTGTTGTAATAAAATCCGCGAAGCTTGATTATAAAGTTCAGCCCTATCTCTCGGCAATTCTTGATGACGATTCAAGATAGCCATCATAGTTAATAACAAGGGATTTTCTGACAATTCTTTAATAGCTGAAGAATCTTTAATTGCCTGTTTCAACCTTTCCCTTTTCCTCTCTCTTTCCGCCTCATCTTGATAAGTTAAATTGTGCCAACGTTGAATAAAATCCTCAACTTGTTCCGCTCCTAAATCTTGCAACATAAAATGATAAAACTCAGCATCCCGGAGTTTTTGTGGTTTATAACCAATCACCCGCGAAGTAACAATCACCCGCACATTTTTATAATTATTGGTAAACCGATGAATATCATTTATTACATCCTCTCGCTTGCCAGGGTCAAAAACTTCATCTAACCCATCAAACATCACAATTGCATTACCATTTTGTAATTTTTCATGGAGTTCTTGTTGAGGAAACTGACAAACAACTCCACTACCTTGTTCCAGAAAATCTAGAAAATTCTTGCACTTATTCCCATCATGGTTCCGCACATAAGTCCGCAGTTCAATTAACAGAGGAATTGGCTTTAAAGATAAATCTTTTCGAGGTAATTCAGCCCATTGTAGAGCAATATATTGTAATAAAGTAGACTTACCAGAACCAGGGTCGCCCAGAATCACTAAATATTTATATTTGCTATCTTCTATTAATTCTAAAACCGAGCAAGTTTGCTGTTCAAAATATCTCCGACGGCGACCTTCCAATTGTTCTGGAGACAAATCGGACTCAAGCTGACCGCTATCTTTTAATTGCTTTAAATATTCTTTAGGAATCTCATGTATTTGAGGCATAAACTCTTGAGACTCCCGCACATTTTGAGGAATAAACATTCGCCATAATTTCAAATCATTATAACTACAACCACTCGTATCTAAACTTTCTAATTTCAGATTTCCATATTGTTCTCGGATTCCCTCTTGATGTTTTCTCAGGTCAAAATCTGGTTTAATTTCCGAGTTTTGATGTGCCGCTATCTCCAGATTTTCAGCATTTAAAATTACTCGTAATTCTTCATATTTCAGAATAATATTTTTCACCTTTCTCTGATACAGCTTTGCAACTAATTCCCAGTCAAAATCATCTGGTAAAGGTGGATTAATTTCGTTCCAGGTAGTAGCCAATTTCTTAGTATCCAAAGTTTTTAGATTATTATCAAAAGCACTAATCAAAACTTCTAAGACTGACCGATTTTTAATAAACTGTTTGAAAAATTTAGAATATTCTTTTAACTCACTTTCACTTAAATCAGCATTTTCTAACTCCTTCTTTCCCAAATCTAAAAAATCTTTAATTGCTTCTGCCGTATCTTTTTGTAAAGGTTTTCTGTTTGCTATCCTACCAACAATATTAGAAATACCTTCTTTGCCCAAATCTTTAATATAATCTTCAGCAGTACCCTTAGCTAATTCTCCAATAACTTCCTGAGCAATAAATTTAACCGCTTCACTACCCCCCCAAGCAATTAACAATTCAATCATAATTATTCAATCTCTTATATGTTAGTTATTTTTAATTATAGTCATTAAAACTGTTGCTTGTTTGTAGTTACGCTTTAGCGCCAATTCATTATTGTAGTAGCATAATAAACTTACAAATGTAGGTTGGGTTGACACAGCTAAAACAATACAATAGTAGGGGCGGGTTTTAGCTAGAATTTTTATGCTTACTCTAAGATTTATATAAACCCGCCCTAATGCAAAAAATTAGGTGTGTCATTTCGGTAGTGGACTAACACACCTAAAATTTTGTAATAATTCGCATCAAAACCTAGTATAGTAAGATAGTTAACCTTATATCAATTCATTTTAGAGATGTCATTTCAGTTATCAGTTATCAGTTATCAGTTAACAGTTAACAGTACCTCTGGCTAAACCCAGAGGCTTGATACCTTTTTTTTTAGTCAGAAATAGTTCCAAACTTTAGATTTTCAATAATTTCCTGAAATTACTATATTGTCAAAATTTTGAGGCTGTAAAATCTAATTTTTGACTTTTGAATTTTGAATTTTAACTTCCGTGAAACGGTTGAATTATCCCCAAAATATATGGCTTCTGATTACCCCAAAAGACTAATTTTAATCACAGTATTTTTATCACTAATTCCATTAAGCGCTGCTCAACATTTACCTCAAGTTAGTAATAATTTTCTCTCTACATTTTGGCAAAAAAATATAACACCAAAAAATCCCCCAAATAATTCAGTTAATATTCCTACTCCTTCCCCCTCACCCTCTAAACCGCCAAAACCACCATTACCAACTTATAAAAACTTTGACATCGTAATTTATGGAGATGAACTTCAAGGAATATGTGCTGCTATTTGGGCAAAAAAAACATTAGGAACTACAGGCAAAGTAGTATTAATCCGTTCTAATTCTGACCCTCAACCTTTAGGTGGTTTATTAACAAGAGGTGGGCTAGCTTATCTCGACTATGATAAAACCCCTGGTTGGCAAAATCAACCTTATTCTCAATGCTTTCGTAACTTTTTGAAAAAGGCAAAAGTTGTTGAAGCTTGTGTTACTCCAGACCTGGCAGCAAAAGCCATGAAAGAAATGTTAGAAGCGGCAGGAATTATGGTTATTTCTAATGCTTCTATTACTCCTTATGTAGAAAATAAAAAAATTAAATTTGTGCAGATAAATGACACAAATATTAGAGTCAAAGCTTCTGCATTTATAGACACGACTCAAGATGCAGAATTAGCTAGAAAAGCAGGTGTACCTTATTCTTTAGGATTTGCATCACAAAACCATAAATTACAGAATGAAACTATCGCAACTTCTATTGTTCCGACTGTAACTGGTTTAAGTATTTACGATTTCCAAAAATTGGAATTAAAAATACTTTATAATCAGCAACTAATGGCAAAAATTAAGACCAAAATTCAATCTGAACAAGCTCCTCTATATGCTAAATTTACCCTAGCTCAGTTTAAATTGCCAATAATTAAAACATATCAAGATGGCTATATAAATCGAAGTATTGCTTTAGCCGGAGCCTATCATCTTCATCGAAAACATTCATTTAACTTAGGTTTTTCATCAAGATTTTTATTTGATAAACTGAATATTTGTCGTTTAGGTAAACGTTCATTATCATTGAATGGATTTTTGTTTAAATATGACAGTAAAAAAGTCAGGCAAATAGAACTAAATAACTTTCAACCAACCCAGGAAATGATTAAAGAAATGAAAGAACTTGAGGCTTGGTTAAGGAAAATTTCTGGGAAAGATGTCAAAGTAGTTATACCCTCAGAAGTTTATATTAGACATAGTTTAAATATTACTGATGTTGTTGACCCATTAACAGGAAAAGAAATTATTAAAGGTGGTACTTCAGCAGAAAATTCTATTGGTACTTTTTCCTATGAATTTGATTTTCGGGGTGGTGTTAAAGATTTAGGTATCAACTCTTTACCTCTACCTAGATACAACTTTGCTATTGAAAGTGCTTTGGCTAAAAATGTAAATAATTTAGCAATTGTGGGGCGATCGTCTGGATATTTAGGAATTGCTGTAGCAGTATCACGAATTCAAACAATTAGTATTTATCAAGGGCAAGCAATAGGAGTTGCTGCTGCTATGGCTAATCAAAAAAGTATACCTTTAAATAAAATGACCTCTGCTGAAGTTAGAAAAAAATTAGAAAGTTTAACTGGTAGGAAGACAAAATTAAGAGGTATAAATAGAACTGGAAATAGAGATTATAGTCATGTCAAATAAGATGAATATTAAGTGGGGTGGGACAGGCAGGAACAGGCATCCTGCCTGTCTGAAAATATCAGGAACGGGCAAGATGCCCATTCCACAAAACTATTAAAATAATCTCCCATTTATGCAACGCCAAAAATAATGCTGCATTTTTTGATAATGATGTTTACTTTCTCTTCTTTAAAACACCACTGCCACCTACAGCACCCAAAGCTAATAAACTTAAAACAGCAGTTGGTTCAGGTGTAGATACTGGGGTATCTGGACGTAAAGTGTATGTAATATCTCCTGCTGCTTCTTGCCCATCAATAAGGTATATAAAAGCTGCTGGCTCATCAATTTCAGGTACAGCTTCTAAAAAAGAAAATTCAACATCTATATCTATAACATCGGCAACTAATCCCAGAAATTGACCGTCAAAAAATACCTCTGGAAAAATTAAATCAGCTTCAGTGTAGTTAACGCCCTCGAAATCGAAACTGAATTGGGAAACTAATAAATTAGAATCATCAAATTCCAAAAATCCAGAGTATGTTTCATCAGCTAAAGAACCGTCTAAATTATTAACTTCAAAATCATAAATAATTGAAGCAGCATTAGCAGGATTCGTATTAATTACAGCAAGACTGAGAACTGTACTTGTAGCAAAGAAAGAAATTTGTTGAAATAGATTAGTCATGGTTTTTTTTGGTAAAAGGGAGCAAATATTTGTTTTTTTTTTGATAACTTGAAGAGGTTGTAAGAAACCGGGTTTATGGAAAACAGATATTAGTATAGTGATATCTAATATAAACCCGGTTTCTGTTCTTCTTAAAAAATGAAATTATCTGAATTATTCAATTCCGCAGAATTAACATCTTGCACTAACAATAAGGAGCGAGCGCGACCAGTGCCAGCGCTACCATCAGGATCGATAGTTAAATATGTCCCATTAGAAGTGGAGGCAAAGCCAACATAACCATCATCAATAGGATTGATACCTTCAAACCCAACAACACTCAATACTTGAGATAGGTCTATTTTATCGCTACCAACTTCAAAATCAGTGATAGTGTCTCGTCCATCTCGCAAGCTAGTGTAGACAAATATATCGTCACCACCGCCACCAGTGAGAATATCTCCACGTCGGAAACCAGTAATAGTGTCGTCCCCATTGGTTCCAATCAAATTATCCCGACGTCGAGTACCCTCAATTACTTCTCCAGGAGTTGGTAAATTCAAACTAACAATTAATGGATCGTGGTCGCTTGCTCGCTGACTGGTTTCAGCAAATTCACTGTTCACATTAACAATATCAAATTCAGCGCCTTCATCCAAGCTATCACTTACCAGAATATGATCCAGAGACTGAGAATTTCCTTGGAAGATGAAAGTATAACGCTCATCATCAGGTATTGTTTCTGTTAAGTTGGTCAGGTTTTGTTCCAGGGTATCAAGTGGAGAAACAAACTCAAATTCGTTGAAATCTCCTAGCACTACAAGATTTGCATCGGGGTCAGCAGTTATAGTGTCTGCAACAAATCCTTGAACTGCGTTTGCTTGAGCTTGTCGCTCATCAAGACTACCGTTAACGGTTACGTCTTCCTGACGAGCATCAAAAGGTTGTTCAATACCGAGAATAGGCGCACTACCTCCCTTAGAAGAGAAGTGGTTACTAACAACGCTGACTTCTTGACCATTAAATTCAAAGTCAGCAACCAGAGGTAAACGAGCGCCCTCGAAAGCACTACCAGAATTTTGATCTCCAATAGTTTGAACGGAACCATCAACTAAATCAACACGAGCAGGATTATACAAGAAAGCATTTCGGATATTTCCACCTGGCTGACCACCGCTAGCACCATCTGTAATAAAGGTATTGTCAATAAACTCGTAAGTTGGACCACCCGCACTAGATATCGCATCGACCAAAGTCTGAAGAGTTTGGTCAGCAGCAACCGTACCATCATTTACAGAACCGTTATTATCCTGAACTTCTTGTAGTCCAATAACATCTGGTGTATTCAGGTTGTTAATAATTTGGCTAGCAATGGAGTCAAAGCGACCATTGGCAACATCTGTATCCCCATCACTATCATTTGGGTCGAGGTTGAGAACATTGTAGCTAGCAACTGTGAGTTTATCGCTATTTCCTTCTATAGAGCTGACTTCAGGTTGTAAGTTGGCAGAGGTAATATTGCTAGTGAAGTCTTCAGTAGGAAGGATTTCAAAGTTACCAAAACTGTAGTTGACAACCCCCGTCACGTTACCCAGACTATCTCCAACATTAACATTGGGGAAGTCGAAGTCAAAAACCCCTGCATCTTCATCAATTTGAACTTTTTCGGGGTTGAAATCATTCGGACTAATGTTGAGCGTACCACGATCGCTAATTCCTGTAGCACCTACACCATCATCAACAACGGTAAAGATTTCACCGAAGCGGTTTGTCGGAGCAACAGCAACTACATTTTGAGCAGTGACTCGCATTCCTTCTAAAGACTCGAAGAAGTCAATACCATCAGTTGTCGGCTCAAAGCTGCCGAAAGCATCATCATCAATATTTTCCGTTGGAGGTACGCGACCACCAGAACCTATTATGACTGCATCAGGAAGAGCATTACCACTGGAAATATTCGTTACTGTAGCACCACTAATCTGGGTAGTAGATAGGTTGCGAGTAGAAGTACCACCAGGAGTAAACTCAGAGACTGTACCCTCTACTTGTAGTTCATCACCTACAGTAACTCCAGGCGCTGAACCAGTGAATACAAACAAAGCATCAGAGGTGGCAATATCACCATCTCCTCTTGGATCTTGTAGATAGAAACCATTACTATCTACTGCCGTGACAATACCTGTAGTAGTAAGTTCTTGACCTTCTAAGGTAGAGGTATGACCCGCGCCTTGAATTTCGTAGATGGGGGTTAAAGTTGGTTCTTCACCACCACCATTATCAAAGGTTCCAGCAGTAGGAGTATTATCAGCACCTAGGAAGAAGTCACTAATTGCAAAGTCACTAGCTGTATCTGTATCGACTCCATCGGTGACTCGACGGGCACCAGCAGGCAAAAATGGACCATCTGGACCGATAACAGGAGCATCAAAAAAGAAGGTATCCCCTGCGTCACCATCTGTAAGAGCAACAGTATTGATAACAACTTCGCTACCTGTAACAGAAGTTCCTGAAATACTGCTGGTTTCAACTAAAGCAAAAGTAGAACTACTATTTTCTAGGAAGTTACTACTAATCTCAACATTCGGAGTAACTGCATAGTTATTTGCTAAACCTATAGGGTTTCCAACTAAGAAAAAGCCGTTATCGCCGATAGTATGGGTAGAGTCAAAGTCAAATCGAGCGTCTATTGTGCCAATTGGAGAGCCACTATCTCCTTCAACACCAATAAAACTTAAGCCATCCAATGATTTACCAGGTGTGCCAAATATTTCGATAAATTCAGTGTCGTCTGTTCCAGTATGACTA
The DNA here is from genome assembly GCA_038747755.1 of Cyanobacteria bacterium P01_H01_bin.35. Taxonomy (GTDB): domain Bacteria; phylum Cyanobacteriota; class Cyanobacteriia; order Cyanobacteriales; family Microcoleaceae; genus Trichodesmium. The sequence continues at coordinate 6,499 of JBCDJM010000192.1, read as the reverse complement.
ACGAATACTTCATTGATAACTGGGTTGGAAGTGCTAACTATGAAAGGGTTTGTTGGTATAGTCTGTCTAGTGCTACTGCTGCCAGACCAATTAGAATTATCGCCGATCCCTGCTAGTAATTCTGCTTGAGTCCCAGAAGTAATACCTGTATAAATGGCATTGTCAATTTCGTCTAAAGCTACTGCTGTTTCGCCATTAACTAAACCTGTGGGTAGGGCAGAAGTATTGGAACTGGTGGAGTCAGACTGCCATACTCCGGGATTACCTTCACTGTTGAGAGCATAAATAAAGGTGGGGTTGCTACTATCTCCTTGATAAGCAATAATTTGGTCCCCACTAGCTGAGAACAAAATACTACTGATAGTAGGATTAATTATTGTTCCAGCAGCAATATCTGTAGGTGCTGTCCAAGTAAAAGTGCCTTCAGTCGCTCTGAAAGTACCAGCAGCTTCCCAACCGTTATCGGTAAAATTAATTTCTGTACCTGCATCAATATCTACTAATGGTGCAAAGGCAAATTCGTCAGGGTTGTCATAGTTAAAGCCAACAATGGCTATATCACCTGCTGATAATGTTGTTCCAGCCATTTCTATTTCCTAATTAATTGGATGTATCTGTATTGGACAAAAATGTAAAAATTACCTGTGATTCTCTTTAATGTATGAGTAATATCACACAAAACTAAGGCAGAATTGCTCAGAAGTTGAGCATCTTCTGAGTAACTACTTAAATTACTTAGTTAATCTAAACAAATCTATCTTGTCTTTTGGTTAAATTTAGGTTAAAATATCAGTATTTTTACAGAAGCTTTATTTTATCTATCAATTTTGTGAAGATTATGTAAAGTCAATAAATTATTAGCTTTATTGCCGTCGAAAAACTTATTTCTATGTTATAATTTAGCGCCATTTTTAGTCTACCCAAAAGTTCAAAGAAATGAAGTTTCTGCTATAATTACAGCTTTTATCATTAACTTTCGTCCAGAAACCCCATTTCTACTGCATTCCTAACCTAGTGAATACACTGACTGCAACTAACTAATATCGAAAACATGATAACTCCATGCAGGTACATCCAAATACAGACCTCGTGAAATCAACTTATCTCCCAAGCGATCGTAACTAATATCACTCATTAAATCTTGTAGTCGATACCTTTCACCTCTGAGACTCTCAAAAGGAAGTAAAACATAACATTGACTTTGTTGGGGAGCATAATTAACCGTTATTAACAAAAGTCGATCATCTTTTCCTTTCCAGACGAAACAAATAAAATTATTCCATGTGTAATTTCCTTCCCATGCCTCGAGACATTCAAGTAACTGCCAATTTCCTTCACGAACAATATCCAGAGCCAAACAATCTAATAATTGATGATAAAACCTCTCTAGGTTGGGAACAGTAGGTTCTTGAGGAGCATGACATAAGTGCATCGAAATTTTCTGAGACCAACCTTGTAACTGACCTTGATGGAAAAAATTTAAACCAGGGGTAAAATAACTCAAAATGGCAGCAGCTTGATGAACTCTTGCTGGAAAAGTTCCATTCGCCCTAGGTTCATCGTGATTTTCGATAAACCGTGCTAACTTACTTTGAAAATCAACAGCAGCATAAAGATGCAGTTTAACTGGAATTGCCTGCTGTTCCCGGAGGCGATCGTATAAGAGTTTGTCATAAGTATAATCAAATCCTAACTGTTGCAGTTCCCATTCCAAATTCCAATATACTTCTGCCATAAAAGTAAAATCTGGATGTTGCTGTTTAACTTGGGAGATTGCATTAGACCAAAATGGTTGTACTGGAATACCCCAATTCTTCTCAAAAATAGTTGGTAATATTAGCATTGCCATATCGCAGCGAACGCCATCGCACAAATGAGCAACATTGAATAACTCTGTTAACATCGCCTCTTGTAATTTCGGGTTGCTGTAGTTCAGTTGCAAAGTATCAGGCCAACCTGGAAAATAGAGGTCTCTTCCATGAGCAAATATTTGGTTGCCTGCTGGCAATTCTACTTGTATATAATTCTGGGGTTCTCGTTCGATATCGGCTTGGGTTCCCTGAATATAAAAGTCAGGATTTATTTGTACCCAAGGATGGTCTAGTGCATTATGGTTGGGGACAAAATCCAGCATTAGTTTTAGCCCCCGTTGATAGAGGCGATCGCGCAGTCGCAGCATCGCTTCATTGTCACCGAGGTTTTCATGGATATGATAACCAGTTACGGCAAAACAAGACCCACAAATATAATCTTCTTGGAAGTCATCACCAAAAAGTTCTATAGCTTCTTTTCGCCAATCAGGATTTGCACGAGAAATATCTCGCCCCATTGTTCCTGTTTGCCAAACTCCTAAAAAGTAAACCCAGTCAAATCCTATGTTTGCTATTTGATCTAGTTCATCATCAGGAATATCATCTAAGGTGGCATGACGACCTAATTTTTGCGATATTTGGTTTAGCCAAACTCGGGTGTTAACTTGATACAGGGAAGGATTAATCATATATTTCACATTTGAAACTTTAAAACTATTTATGACATCTTGAAAGCAAATTTGTATGACAACCCATTATAAATTTTGGCTGAAAACAACTAAAGTCCGCTCGAATAAATCTGTCACTTGCAAAGCGATCGCCTGTTTTTCATCATTTTTACCCAGAAGTTTATTAATCCTGTATCTAAATTGTTTCAGTGCAACGCTCCCACATCAAATGTCCAGTCAATCGTTTGTCACTCACTTTAAAGGAAGGTGTAGTCAATGATAAATAATCTTCTGTACATTCAAAGAAACGTTCTTGATCTATACCAACCCAGTTAGGAAATAAAGAGGCTTTAACATGGTGAATTACTTTTTTATCCTTAATTTCATAGCTACCACAATAGGAGATATATGTTTCCATCGCATTAGCTTTCTCCTGTATGCTTCCTCTAAAGAAGTCTTCAGAAGAAAACTTGGGTCGCTTTGCAGCCATAATTACTACCGACATATATCCATCTTCTCCATACATTAGATATCCGATGGTATCTTTACCGTATGGGTAACTTACTTCACCATTTACATCTTTAAGTTCAAAAGATACCAGTCGCCAAGTTCCAACAAATTTATTTTGTACCATTTTAGTTCCCGATCTTGTTTGACAGAGATTAAATAGTAGAGGATTATATTTTTGGCTGCTTAATTTTATAACTTGTCTAATTTTGACAAAAAAATAAAGTCTCGCTTTGAATAGGGAATGAAAAAAATAAATTTCAGTATTTCAAGCATAAGACTTCAGCTACATGCACTGATAACTGAAGTGACTTCCTACTATTGCCAAATTACTGATAATTTTGTCGTTGCATAATCTAGATATGAATTGTAAATATTCGCCATCTACACTACTTATTCCATGCCAACATAACCATTCTCTACTCCCTAAGCACAAAAATCATAGTCTAATTTAGCAAGACCAATTATTTATAGTATTTATTTTGTGGTCTGCGTTCATCCAACTTCCGATACACATCCCGCAATTCAACATTATGGTGAGCTAGAGCAACTAAAGTATGGTAAAATAAATCTGCTACTTCTGCAACGATCGCCTCCTTCTCATCATCTTTACAAGCCATTACCACCTCTGCCGACTCTTCTCCAATTTTCTTAAGAATTTTATTATCTCCTCCAGCAAATAACTTACAAGTATAAGAACCCTCCTGTGGATGGTCTCGACGATCGCTAATTACATCAAAAAGTTGAGATAACATATCTGCTGGTGGCTTCACAACCTCTCCATCTACCTGATGAAAACAACTCCTTTCTCCTTTATGACAAGCAATATCCCCCACCTGATCCACTCCTACTAATAAAGTATCGCTATCACAGTCGTAGCGCATCCATTTAATATTCTGAAGATGACCAGAAGTTGCACCCTTATTCCAAAATTCTTGCCGAGAACGACTCCAAAACCAAGTTTGCCCAGTTTCGAGAGTTTTTTGTAATGATTCCTGATTCATCCAGGCCATCATCAATACCGTACCATCTAAATAATCTTGAATAATAGCAGGCACAAGTCCCTGTTCATTGTAACGAACCTGCTCCACTCGAATCAATTGACCTAAACCTACTGGTTGGGAGATAGACATTATGTGCCCCAAAAAATTTGTTTGTATACTCGGAGTTTAGGATATCTTTTGAGTATTTTCTAAATGTTTAATCTTAAATTTTAATTTATTTTTAGCTCTTATCATAAAACAAATAAATTGTCAAAAAATAGCTTAATAATTCTCCAAAAATTACTATAAATATATACCTACTGCAATGGTAAAATTATCCAAATTATAGATATAGGTTTATATTAATTTGGTGATAACATACAATCCCTAGATTGGAATTGAAATAAATACAAATTAAGGAGAATAAAATTGGTAGTTACTACATTAAATACCAGTAAATCGGAAGAAATTTTTGCAGCAGCTCAAAAACTCATGCCAGGGGGAGTTAGTTCTCCGGTTAGAGCATTCAAATCTGTTGGTGGCCAACCAATTGTATTTGACAGAGTTAAGGGAGCCTACATTTGGGACGTTGATGGCAACCAATATATTGACTATGTTGGCACTTGGGGACCAGCTATCTGTGGTCATGCTCATCCAGAAGTATTAAATTCCCTGAAAGAAGTTTTGGAAAAAGGCACAAGTTTCGGTGCACCCTGTGCTTTAGAAAATACTTTGGCTGAAATGGTTATTGATGCTGTACCAAGCATTGAAATGGTACGTTTTGTTAACTCTGGTACAGAAGCTTGCATGGCTGTACTGCGTTTGATGCGAGCTTTTACAGGTAGAGACAAAGTAATTAAATTTGAAGGTTGTTATCATGGCCACGCTGATATGTTTCTTGTGAAAGCTGGTTCTGGTGTGGCAACTCTAGGTTTACCAGACTCTCCTGGAGTACCTAAGTCTGTGACTAGCAATACCTTAACTGCTCCTTACAATGATTTGGAGGCAGTTAAGCAACTATTTGCCGAGAACCCTGACCAAATTTCTGGTGTTATCCTCGAACCTGTAGTAGGTAACTCTGGATTTATTACACCAGATGCAGGTTTCTTGGAAGGGTTACGGATGATTACCGAGGATAATGGTGCTTTGCTTGTTTTTGATGAAGTGATGACTGGATTCCGTATTGCTTATGGTGGCGCTCAGGAAAAATTTAATGTTACTCCAGATTTGACAACTTTAGGGAAAATTATTGGTGGTGGTCTGCCTGTGGGAGCTTATGGCGGTCGTCAGGATATTATGTCGATGGTTGCTCCAGCAGGTCCGATGTATCAAGCTGGTACTCTTTCTGGTAATCCTCTGGCTATGACTGCTGGTATTAAGACTCTGGAATTGCTACATAAACCAGGTACTTATGAGCAGTTGAATAAGATTACTAAAAAGCTTGCTGATGGGTTATTGGCTATTGGAAAAGAAATTGGTCTTCCTATTTGTGGCGGGCATATTAGTGCAATGTTTGGTATGTTTTTCTATCAAGGACCTGTTCACAATTATGAAGATGCGAAAAAGTCGGATTTGAGCAAGTTTAGCAAGTTCCACCGAGGAATGTTGGAGCGTGGAATTTATTTGGCTCCTTCTCAGTTTGAGGCAGGCTTTACTTCTTTGGCACATACTGAAGAGGATATTGACCGGACTTTGGCTGCTGCAAAAGAAGTGATGTCTAGTCTTTAAAAGTTTGTCAACGGTTTGTCATGGGTAATGGTTGATTTGTCAGTTTTCTATTACCCATCTATTCAATTATTGGCGTTGCATATTTGCGGGATGAATGAGTGTGGGGAGTGTGGGAAGTGCGCGGAGTGTGGGGGTTGCATATTTGCGTTCTGGTATTTTTTTTTATAGAAATAGGAAATATAGTCATTTCACTTGAGAGTGAGACAAAGCTTCCTCCTTGCTGTGAAGGACTTTCAGTGGAAAAAACGTCTCATTTTTAAGTTAAACTACTATACCAAAAATGGGATTTACCTTTTCTGCAAAAATTCATCCCTTAGGTCAGCAACGCTCAATTATTCCTTATAGTCATTCTGAATATGACTGGGAGGAGTGTTTCTTTCCTGGAAAGGGTATTGCTAAAAAAGTGTTTCATCCTTATTTGAAATGACTATAGCAGTTATTAGTACCTCTGGCTGAAGAGTCAATTAAATATTCTTTCCTTTTTCGATTAGTAATTTAATCCACACAATCTTATATAGAACCCATTTGGTATCTTCATAAATTTAGCAAGGAGACAGGAGACAGGAGACAGGAGACAGGAGACAGGAGGGAAGATATGGGGAGAAATAATACACAAAATTCAACACTCCTTCAGATGATTTTCGGTCAAAATTGATGCGCGAAAAGACTTGAACACCATAATTATATAGATCTCAAATGGGTTCTATAGATAGATCAAAAAACTATAGCGCTATAGTTCTAAGAACTTTTCTGGAGGCATTATCAACATATACATTGAGTAAGTCAATTAAATATTCTTTCC
>JBCDJM010000191.1:0-14804 GCA_038747755.1 Cyanobacteria bacterium P01_H01_bin.35 | reverse complement strand
GGATGAATATGAAGAAGATTTGGAGCCAAAACCTATCAAAATTACTTATGGATATTCGAGAGATAAACGACCCGATCTCAAACAATTTATGATGGATTTAATTTGTACAAACGATGGAGATTATCAAATGTGGATGAGAATTGGGTCGGGAAATGAATCTGACCAAAAAGAATTTGTCAAAGCCATGAAAGATTTCAAAAGTCAGTTAAATTTTGACAGTTTAATGGTAGCAGATAGTGCTTTATATACCCAAGAAAATCTACAGTTACTAACAAATATTAAATGGTTAAGCCGAGTTCCGGTTCGTATAAAAGCAGCTCACAAGCTAGTTGAAGAAATAGATACTGAGAATTTTAATCCTAGTCAGATTAAAGGATATAGCTATCAAGAAATATCAAAAACTTACGGCGGGATTCCACAGAGATGGTTAGTAGTTGAAAGTCAACTAAGGCGAGAATATGATTTGAAAAATCTAGAGAAAAAAATCCAGAAAGAACGAGTTGAAGTTGACAAAAAACTGCGCAGTTTAAAATCTGAAAATTTTGCTTGTATACCAGATGCAGAAACAGCAACAAAAAAGCTTTTCAAAAAGTTTTTATATCACGAAGTGAAACAAATTAATGTTCAATTTGTAGAGGCAAAATCTGAATCAAATTTTCCTTATGAAGTACAAGTCAAAGTGGGCTTCAGAGAGTCAAAAATTGAACTAGAAAAAAAACGAGCAGGTCGATTTATTTTGGCAACAAATGTCCTGGATAAGATGGAACTAACTACAGAAGAAATGTTGTCTAAATATAAGGGACAACAATCTGTAGAAAGAGGCTTTAGATTTCTATGCATACCCCTTATTTTTAACTGATAGTGTCTTCCTGAAATCTCCCCATAGAATCGAAGCTTTAGGGTTAATTATGGGATTATGTTTATTGGTTTATAGTTTAGGTCAACGTCAACTGCGTCAAACTTTAAAACGGACTAAATCTACTGTCAAAAATAAATTAGGTCGTCCTACTAATAGACCGACTTTACGGTGGATATTTCAATGTTTTCAGTCGATTCATTTACTGATTAATTCTGGAGTTAAAAGCATATCTAACCTCACTTATGAGCGTTTAGAATTATTGAAATTTTTTCCTCCAAGTTGTCAAAGATACTATCTACTGTAAGAATAAGAAACTTGAGACAAAAGCCGATAAGGTAGAGGGCCAAAATAATCAACGATTGAATCATAGTGTAGAATAAACCCCTTGGCAATTAGTGCGATAGAACTCCGTTCCGCTTTGCGATCGCAAAGCGTGATAGAGGAGCTTGAGCAATTTTTGAAAGTATCTATTGCTAACTTCGGGCAACTGATATCCTTTTCAAAAGCATTTATGGAGTACAGCCTACTCACAAGTAAGTTCAAACCCCTTTGGTCAAAGCTTTTAACCTACATCACTCAAAAAAAAATAGGGTAAAGATGGGTGATTAATTTATTGATTTGTGACCACCTCCTACCCAATACTATGAGTCTAAATACTTACTCAAGTTTTACCATGTTTGCGTACTACATTTTGTCGTGCGGAATGTGGGTTTAAAGGTATAATCGGTTGAAATTCTTTACGATCAGAAATAACTAATATTCCACCTTCCCGATCAGCTAAAGTCAGAGCAAAACAATCAGCTAGAGAAATCCTTGCAATTCTTGCCTTATATTTTCCTATTTGTTGCCAAAAATCAACTTTTAAATCATCCCGAATAATCACATTTATACTTTGCCAATCTTGAACAATTTCCTTTGCAATTTCTTCACCGAAAAATTTTGCTAGTTACGCCTCCTCTTGTAATTTGAAATATGTTGACTTCTCCCTTGCTGCCCTACTCCCTCACTCCTTTTTTCACAGCCAACTAGCAAACTCGGTGGTAAACCGATCGCTCAAAATAGCATCCCGAATACGTTGGGTAAAACGAATCAATTCTGTAACATTATGCAGAGACAAAAGAGTAAAACCCAAAGCTTCCTTAGCTCTAACCAAATGAGCAAGATAAGCGCGACTAAAATTTTGACAACAATAGCAAGGACAAGACTCATCTAGTGGCCTAAAATCTTCTCTAAACTTAGCATTCTTCAAATTCCATCGCTCACCCTTAACCAATGCTGCTCCATGTCGCCCTAAACGAGTCGGAATTACACAATCAAATAAATCTATCCCCGAAGCGATCGCCCGCACCATTTCCCTATGAGTACCAACCCCCATCAAATAACGAGGTTTATTCTCTGGCAATAAAGGAGCTGTCACCTTTACAATATCATCTATTAACTCACCAGGTTCTCCCACACTTACTCCACCAATAGCATAACCACGCAAATCCAAATCTACCAACTGCCTAGCTGCTCTAGAACGCAGATCGCCATAAACACCACCTTGAACAATACCAAACAAAGCTTGATCCTGACGTTGATGAGCCTCCATACAACGCTGCAACCATCGATAAGTGCGATTTGTTGCCAACTCCACCTCTTCCCGACTCGCTGGGTAAGGAGGACACTCATCAAAAGCCATAATCACATCTGCTCCCAATTCATTCTGAATTTGGATCGAACGTTCTGGAGTCAAATCAATCATACTACCATCACGAGGCGAGCGAAACTTAACACCTTCTTCGCTAATAGTTCGGATGTCTCCCAAACTAAATACTTGGAAACCTCCAGAATCAGTTAATATTGGCCCTTTCCAAGCCATAAATTTATGTAATCCACCAGCACCAGCGACTATACTTTCTCCCGGTTGCAAATGAAGATGATAAGTATTTGCCAATATCATCTGCGCACCTGCTGCCTCTAACTGAGCAGGTGTGAGAGTTTTTACATTGGCCAAAGTCCCCACAGGCATAAATCTAGGTGTATCTATATTCCCATGAGGAGTCGAAAAAACACCAGCACGAGCTTTGGTATAGCTACAACGAGCCTGAGAATGAAAGGAAAAGCTTTGGGACATGGGATAGTAATACCGTTGCACAGAAGTGATGTATCGCCGAGACCCCACATCGCCTACAGGCGAAAAGGAACGCTAGATCAGACAGTCAAAAGTCATGCACTAAGATTTTATAGACTAAAAACTTTGACTTGCTTACTAATTCCAGGGAATTATTTCACATTTAAAGTTTGAAACTATTTGTGACATCTTTAAAGTGAATTGATATAAGTTTTGGCGACTAAAACATTTTACTTGTTTTCTCTAGAATTACAAAAGTTTATATATTCTCTGTCTATCCTCTATTTTTTCTTTTGCCTGTCAACTTAAAATGGACAATCATCATCATCCACCTGTACATCCCAATTAGATGACAAAACCTGATCCATCACTGCATCAAAAGCAGCAGCATTAATATTTCTGTTCGTTTCTTCTTGCATGGGGTTTGACAGGGGAATTAGTCTTAACTGTCGGCCTTCGTTAACTAAATCAAAATATGTTTCTTCACATGGGGACTTCCCAAGTTCTAGGTAGTCAAAACTAAATACATTCAAATATATTGAGTGATTAGCAACCAAGGTTGACCTTTGACGATCAGCAAATACTTCTAGTATGTATCCTTCTCCTTGGCTTTGGACTTGGCCATCTTGACTATGGATATAGCGGACTCTGCCTAAATCTATCAACAATCTTTGCATATCACGTTTGTTGACAAGAATACCATTGTCAATTATGCAAGGTGCGGATACCCTGTGGTCAAAATTATTGGAACTCATATAGCAAAAGCCTTTGATTTGGTAGACAGTTATTCAGAACAATTTTTTTTGTTCTTAGTTATGAGATAGTGCTATTTCTATTCCAATTCTGGCACAGTTTTTCTGAATATGAACCAATAATATCTCTTTTAGCAGCATTATTTAATTTTTGAAGCGATTTTAACGAAGTCAGATAGGGGAGCCGTAGGATTGAGGACTGACAAAAGTTATTTTTGTAACGGGGATTTCTTAAGTTAGAAGTTATGTCAAATCCGGTTAAATAGTTATAGATTGGTTAAGTCGTAATTGATCCCGAAATCCCCCCTACAGGAGTCAGGAGGAGAGAGAATTACAAAGATTTAATAGTTATGAACATTGGAGATTTTTTTTGTGCCCAATCAAGCGGATTTAACATTCATAAGTTAAATTTTTAATGTAATTTAATTTTAAAATTTTTCTTAAATTTTATTTATACCATATAAAATTGATTTTGTCAACTCATATTGTGTTTGGATAATTTAGTGATAAATAAAATACTCAAGTAGGGAAGTTCTATCAAACGCCCCCACTCTTTTCTCCTATTCCTCAAGATAAAAAATTTTTGGTGGTAAATATTGATACAACTAATTAGGAAAATTCTGGCAAAGCTCTGTGCTGGAATTGCTTTTTATACTTGTTTACCAATTCCCCATGATTGGAATTTGGATTTTCACGGTATTGCTCGTTTTGCTCCATTAATTGGATTGATAGTTGGAGGTATTCAGGGTTTAGTAGATATGGGGTTACAGTCTTTAGGGATGCCTATACTTACTAGGTCTGCTGTAACGATTATATCTGGAATTGCTGTAACTGGTGGTTTACATTTGGATGGGGTGATGGATACTGCTGATGGGTTAGCAGTGCCAGACCAAAAACGACGACTGGAAGTTATGGCGGATAGTGCTACAGGAGCTTTTGGTGCAATGGCAGCGATCGCTCTACTACTGCTAAAAATTACAGCTTTAACAGATTTAGATAGCGATCGTCTGTTAATACTCATGGGAGTAGCGGGTTGGGGAAGATGGGGTCAGTTAGTAGCGATCGCTCGTTATCCCTATCTGAAACCAACTGGCAAAGGAGCATTTCACAAACAGGCAAAATATTCTATTTCGGATTTTTTACTAGGGGTACTTTTATTACTGAGTCTGAGTGGAATTCTGATTTTATTAGATCCTCAAAATTGGTTAGTAGGTTGTGGAATGGCAATAGGAGGAATAGCGATCGCTCTCCTGACAGGTGCTTGGTTTAACCGTTGTTTGGGTGGTCATACTGGGGATACTTATGGTGCCGTGGTTGAATGGACGGAAGCATTATTATTGTGTGTGTTGGTTACTTTGGAATAAATAATTGGGTTTTTGTGAAAAAATTGTTACCGAAAAATTAGCCTAGAGGATTTTTCATTTTGGTCGTAGGGACGTTGCATAACAAAAATGCGTTTAATGTTGCGCAGCAAAACGTCCCTACATTACGGTTCATTAATGTTACTTGACTTTAGCTCTCGAAAGCATACCAACCAGATCCTTCAAAGGTAAAACCGGGAACGTTGGCAATAACGTTGTCTTTGTTTTCTTCGGTGCCTGTAAAAAAGTGAACTGGGGTTCCTGTTGATACAGAGGCATTTTCGTTGAAAAAGCGGTAAACGGGAATTGCATCAGCAGGGGCGGTACTTTCCGAAAATGCGTAGAAGGCTATACCATCATTTTCTAGCACTGGAAACTGATTTGTAATTTCGTCGGGAGACTGGAGGGTGTAGAAAAATGTACCCGTTTGTTGGTTTTCAAAGCGGTATACTGGTAATGCTCCTGTAATATCGGGAGAGGGGGTGTTAAATTCTACGCCTTCGTAGCGATAGCGAGTCGGGTTGTTTTGGCGATCGCTAAATTCTGCTTCACTGGCAGTAAAGAAGTGAGACTGAGTTTGTTCGTCCCAAAAACGATGAACTGCTTCACCTGTTAGGGGATCGGTTTCTCCGGGAGTTGGTCTTGGCGGAGGTGGGGGTGGGTCATTTATTAGTATTGGTATATCTGGAATGCTTGGTAGGGTAATTAAAGGGGGTACTTCCGGTGGTTCGACTTGTTGTTGTACAATTAAATCTTGTTCCATAGTTGAGTGTGTTGATGTTGGGATTGGTGTTGGTGGATAGTAGCGAGCATTTTTTTGAGAATTAAACAGCGATAGAGTTTTATACTTAAGCTTTCTTGAAATATAGGTAGAATCTTTTTTTCGTATGATCTATCGTTTGCAAAATTCCAACAGACTGTAGAGTAATGTAGATACCTAAATTCCTAAATTATGTATGGTAACGTATTAATTCGGGGAACCATCCTCGATCTGTTCTGACTAAATCTATGTCTGCTTCAAAATCATCATCATCATCAACAGTCCAGAGTTTCCTAGAATTAATCTCATCTGAACCCATTCCAAGTAAATCAAAATTTTCCTTAAGCAGTTCATCATTACTGTTCAATATATTTGTGAGTGCTTCTATAACACCACCATGTGCTTCACCTGCAGAGGTCTCTCCTTCAAAATGCAGTCGAAAAGATTCTTGGGCTGTCCGGGTTTTAACATCTGATCCAAAAGATAGCAAATCTTCCTCAGCCCCGTAAAAACCCCAAGAAGAATCTGAAACGTTAGAAAAATCAATATCTCTGGTTTCATAGTTACCAGGTAGCTGAGTGGCAGGGTCTAGAGCAATAAGGTTATTCACCTGTCCCGAAGTTAGATTACCCCCAATTTCCCAAGATACATAGGAACCAAGACTGTGACCTATTAAGTTTATATTTTCATCAGATATTCCTAAGTTACCTAGTAAACGTGTTGCTTCTTCCCCTACTGATTCAATCCACGGAGTTGCTTTTCTGAGAGATTCACGTTGATTAGAACCTTGTCTAGCTGCACTACTCCAATCTAAAGTTAAAACTTGATAACCAGAGGCATCATCTTTGACAGCATTTGCTAAATTACCCATATTTCCTGCATTGCTATGATTACCGTGAATAACCAGCCATGTAGGAGTATTGGATTTAATCGGTGCGCCATCAATTGATTGGATGCTGATGCTTTTTTCTTCACCATCATCATTTCTTGCAGTTCCAGATACTTGTGATACCTCTTCAGCAGACCAAGCTAAATCTAAATAGGCATTGCCTTCTGCCTCAGCTAAATAGACTCCTACATAATGATTTCCACTTGTTTCAGGCGTCCAATTATATTCTTTGGCATTTTGATCTCTGTAAGCAAAATCCCAGTCATCTGAAAAACGAGTCCAGTTTTCACCATCGGGACTTGTAAATATCCGGAAGCCGTCGTCCCCTTGCACGGTAAATTTGTAGGTACTATTAGCATCAAAATATGCTTGATGCCAAGTTGCTACTATAAACCGATCTTCTTTTCCTCCTACAACAGAGCTTTCACCCCAATCAACATCAATTCCATTTAATCCATCGCTACGTCTTGCTATAGAAGTTTCTCCCAAGAGATTCCAATCCCAGTCAAAAACTCTAGTTGTCCAATCAGATGATGAATGCTCTAATAAAACCGATCGCCCATCAACATTCACAATTAATTGGTCATCCTCAGTTTTTAAGGCTTCTACTTCAGTCGAACTTAACTCCTCTCCTCTGACAACAGCAGAGAAAATCGCCCCCTCATCTCCGATAGCATCTACTATATTAATTTCATAATCAACATAGTGACCTATTTCCTCCAAGACCACCGAAGTTATCGCTCCAGGATTAGACGCATTTAGCTCTAGCCATTCCTGAGATATATAAATAGTCTCTGTTGCACCAGCAAAAGCTCCATCTGCTCCGGCAATATCGTCAGTAGAAACAACTTCTATTTCTGGAATTTGACTAAAGTCACCTGCTAACCACTGTTGAGTTATGGTATTAGCTGTCTCTACATTCCAACTATCGTCAAAAGCCAAATTCATTTTGTCTGTAAAATTAGGATCGACAGCAAATTCTTGTAGTTGTTCGGCAACCTCGGAAGCTACTTCACCCGTTAACAAATCCTTACCTGCTAATCCACTAACGTTTAGTATACTGGGGTAGTTGGGAAGGAGTAAAGCGTCACTTTCATCTGTTGTTTGAATCGGAATAATAATCTCTGAAGTCACATCATTACTAGGAATATTATTCATCCCTAACGTATCAGTTTCTTGATTACCAAAACCAGCGCTCGTCTGGTCTAAAAATTCTTCTGGTTCAAAAGTATTCATGGTAGAATTTCCCTATTTATTGATATTGGTTGCGTAGTTGTTATTTGAGAACTAAAATTGTCAATTTTTTTAAATTTAATTCGCGTCATTTGTTGTAGAGAAAAAACTCTATTAGCTTTGACTTTAACCTTAATTAACTGACAAGATAATCTCCAAAGTATGCTAATTAAATTTGTCAATTTTTCTTGTATTTTTTTACCACAAAATCAACTCTATCTATTAATGTAATTAATTAAATATCCTCCCCATCGAATTAAATTAAGGCTTGCTAAATACCAGAAATTATCTAGATCAGTAATTCTCTGGAGATGGCAAGTGCAATTGATTTACTTGTCCGTGTTTACACTTAATTATTTCTACATAAGTAATATTTTTTACCTTTACTAAGTTCATCATAAGTGACTAAAGACTAGCGTTCAACTAGCAAAAGCTAGGAATTTTGGTTATGCTTAGGTTAGGCGTTTATCTACCTACCATAAAATGGCATCAAAAAAAGATGAGATTTTTGCTGAAGCTGGAAAAGAGTGGGACTTACAAAGACTATATGAAGCTTTGGCTACAGTTAAACGAAGAATCTCTCCTGGTTCTCGCAAGGGATTAACGGATACAGAAAAGCTTTATTTACGGGGTATTCTCTGCGGTCATAGTCCCGCAGAAATAGCTAAGAAACTATATAAAAGTCCTAAAGGTGTTGAGGTGTATGTGTGCAAAACTTTATACCACTATCTTAAGGAACTTTTGGATACATCCAGCGAACAGATGGGAAACTGGAGAAATATTCATACATGGTTGGAAGATGCGGGATATAAAACGCTGTCGTCTGTGGAGTCTCAATTAAATAATAATTCTTTGCCTACGGAAGCTTTAGTTAAAATAGTTGGTATGGGTTTTGATAACTCAAAAACATTAAATATAGATATTAATATCAAATTATCATTTCCTTCAGGTTCAGAAACAGAAGTGGCAGAAGATTTAGATGAATAGTTATCCTATTTCTGCCATATTAAAAAAGTCTGACTCCTAACTCTTAGGTTGTATCCAAACTTTCATTCCCTCTACCCTCAGAGATTTATTGCGAGTACCACAATATTGACCATTACCATACACTGGCAAATCTCCCATATTTTGTACATGAGCAGTGTAGAATATATCATAACTACCAGTTTGAGAACCTGTAAGTCGCATGGCAAATCCCTCTAATCTACGCGCTTTTCCGCGTTCCCCTGCTAATTTTCCAGCTTCTAACCAAGGAGTATCACCAACTCCACCAATATGTGCCATGTATTCCAAATTTAACCCAAGAATAGGGGGTTCTATATTAACTTGAAAAGCTTCGACACGGAAACCTTGACCGCGAGTACCTGCATATTCTCCAGCAGCAAAGGAGCGATCGCCAACATTTTGTATATGAACTATAATTTTTAATCCTACAGAAATTCCTGACGGTTTATTGGTAGTTCCTCCAAACATTATGTTAGGTCTTTCAATTTTAGGAGAATTTTGAGGTGTTTCTACTCCAGGAACAATAATAATTTCGTCTAGAGGTTTTGCTGGTGTCGGATCTTCTAAAATCATTATATCTGGATCGTCAATAGGTGGTTTATTAGGTTCGCCACCACCAGAGGGTACTACTATTAAAGGTGGTAAATTTGTAGTAGTTGACTTTTGCGGATTAGTTGGTTGAGTAGCAATATTTTTAGTTTGCTCTAATTCTTCTAGTGCAGGTAATTTAATTCTAGATGTTGTTGCTAAAGAGTCATTAGGAATTGTCAGTTTTCCTCTGGATATAGCTAAGGTTAATTTTTTGCCAAAAGCAGCGTTAACTTTTTCTTCCAATTCTAACCATTGTTCGTCATCTAAATTTTTTCCTTGTTTGACAAGTTTTAATACTGCTGAAAGTGGATGTCTATCTTCAATTAAAGCTTGAGCATCATCAGATAATTTTGCAGATTTTGTCTGAGAAATTATTTGATACAATTGTTGAGCTTGTGTTTTAACTGATTCTAAAGGAGCAAATTCTGGTTGTTCTTGATGAGCGATCGCCAAAATTTGATTAAGAAGATCT
The DNA here is from genome assembly GCA_038747755.1 of Cyanobacteria bacterium P01_H01_bin.35. GTDB lineage: Bacteria > Cyanobacteriota > Cyanobacteriia > Cyanobacteriales > Microcoleaceae > Trichodesmium. The sequence continues at coordinate 4,769 of JBCDJM010000191.1, read as the reverse complement.
AAAGCTGATTGACTGGTTGATAATTCTGTGGTTTTTGAAACGGTTTTAATTAAGTTTTCTAAGTCCGTCAAGGAAAGTATTGCCCCAATAGACACTTGAGATGTTTGTGCCAATTTTAGTCCCTGGTCTTTCAAATCGGCAAAATCTTTACAGTAGGCCATAAGTTCTTCTAGTAAACTTTCTGAAGGAGGAGTACCTGCATTTTGTAGTTCTTTAGCTGCTAGGGAGAGGCGAATACCCAAGTTAGGATAATTGTCTGATAGGGATGCTAGTTTTTCTAACAAGTTATGATTAGTTCTTTCCATCCTGTTGTTACGGTAAAATTTTACGGTAACAATTTTACCAAAAAATGAGGTCCAAAGCCTTCCCTTTTAAGGGGATGAACAAAAGAGAAGTCCGTATTTCAATCCCGATGCTTTCCTACGGAATGCTGCGCAGACAGCTAGAGGAACTGTTAACGCAGTTCCTCCGCAGGAGGCTAAGGCGTCATGTAAAAATAAGTTGTACAAATTTTATCTGAAATAAATTGTGAAATCTAGTTTTCACCAAAAAAACTGTTCAGGTTATTCTTACACGGCTCCTAACTGATAACTGATATAGCAGTCGAAGCAAAGATTAGGACATTTCTAAATCCTGTTTGCGCAGCATGACCTAGGAAAATCCTTTGACAGTTTACTATTCCCTATTCCCTATTCCCTATTCCCTAGCGCGTAGCGCTATAACTGATAACTGAAATGACCCCTTGCAGGAAAAATAATAATTTCCCTATTGCCAGTTTAAGGCTAAATATGCTATCCTAAAGTCTATATGTTTAGGGCGCGTAGCTCAGTGGATAGAGCACCAGATTCCGGTTCTGGGTGTCGGGGGTTCAAATCCCTCCGTGCTCGTTTTAAGGTAAAAATACTTAATTGCTAACCCCTTAATCAAGCACAAATAATTGGTTTAGATAGTATTAAAATATGAGGACTTATACAATAAGGGTAATCTTTAAAACCCGGTTATGTTCCTGGATTTTATTATGTTAAAAGCAACTATTTTTCCTACAAACCGGGTTTATTTGGGTAATATAAATAGTATCGTAAAAAACTAATTACCACCAAAAGTAGGCTTTGATTGGGGAGCAGGAGCAGTTAATACAGATTGATCATAGGGGTTAATCAGATCGGGAGTCCGAATAACTGGGGTACTAGAAAATTGTCGTCTTTGTTCATCTATATATAACTGATTAACTCGGCGATTATCACTTTCAATAGCTTGCTCTGGGTACTTGGGAATACCAAAAAAACGCCCCACTTGGTGCAAGAGGTCTCTTTTCTCAAAAAAGTTACCAGAACGTCTTTGAGTTGCTCGGTTAAATTCTTCTGCAAAAGGTTGATATGTTCGAGCAGGATCTTCTGGATGTCCCGCTTGAGCCATCTGGACAGATGTTAGGGTCGCGATCGCAGAAAAAAGAATTGTGCTACTAAGACTTTTCCAATTTATGGCCATAAATTCTAATTTATTTAGATTATTACTGCTAAATTGCTCGTATTATAGCAGCGAGATTCTCAAGATAGGGAATAGGAAATAGTATTAAACTGTGCCTCAATATCCTCAAAAGTGCTGTAAGTTTTTTTTAATATCAGCCAGAATAATGGGAAAATTAAATTTGAGTCTGGATTGTTCTCCTCAAAACTGATACTTATCCGATAGTTACCAAATAATCTAAAATCCGGTTATTACGATTTTTACTTTTAACTTTTTTTTCGGCTTTGATATGACAAACCAAATTACATTTCTAAATTCTTCATCTTTAGCTACTACGGATCTAAATACTATTAGACAACAACTACTCGATCTGTTATGTCGGTTAGCTTATCGTGAGGGAAATTTTGTACTATCCTCTGGGCAAAGTAGCTCCTATTATATAAATGGTAAATATGTTACTCTTCATCCTCTGGGCGCTCTGATAATAGGCAGATTACTATTGTCCATGTTACCTGAAGATACTCAAGGAGTGGCAGGTTTAACATTGGGCGCCGATCCAATGGTAAGCGCTGTGAGTGTTGTATCTGCTTATGAAAATCGACCTATACCAGCTTTAATTATCCGTAAACAAGCTAAAGGACATGGCACAATGTCTTACATTGAAGGGCCAATCTTAGACGCTAATGCCAAAGTAGTTGTTTTGGAAGATGTTGTCACAACTGGAGCATCAGCAATGATGGCAGTTAATCGACTACGAGAGGCAGGTTATCAGGTTAATCAGATTTTTTCTCTTGTTGATAGACAACAAGGTGGTAGAGAACTTTATGAGAAAGAAGGTATTCAGTTTGAGTCAATATTTACAATCTCAGAATTACAAGAAAATCTGAAAAATCTTAACGATAAAAAAGAGGACTAAAGCAGATTTTATCTAAGCATTTAGCCGTCAGCTAGCCTCCTATCGGAGGAACTGCGTTATCAGCTATCAGCTAAACTGTTTAGTATTTAGAGTATATATATTCAAATTTTGCCAGGCAATAGGAAATATAAAATTTACATACACAAAAACTTATGAGTTATATCAAATCCGGTAGCATAGGTCTAATTAAATAGTTAATCTAGGAGTCAGGAGTCGTAGGGGCGATTTCGTTTCCTGTGGAATGCTGCGCAAACTCGCAATTAGGAGCATTCCGTAGGAAATCACCCATACAGGAGTTAGGAGAAAAGAGCATTTAGAAACATTTCCTCTTTAGGTGAAGATGAAAATTTTTTTATATCAAATTAAGCGGATTTGATATTATTAACCTATTTGTTGGGTGAATTTATTAAAAAAGCTATTAGCATCCCAGCAATTAGCAAGACAAACCTGCGCTATAGACGGGGTTTAAATAAATAGGGCTTGCTGATTAAATCTCAAAGGATTGACAGATAAAGGTATTAGCCTTTTTGAGTCTGAAATACCTTGGTTTTCAGCCCTTGAGCCTCAAAAACTTACGATCTTGGGGTGAGGCGAGACAGACAAATCACTCTTGCTATACTTTCTGAGTACCTTCTCTATAAATCCTATTTTTCCTGATTCTTAACTACTCCCTACTCCCTACTCCCTAATCCCTACCTCAACAAAAAGTATTTATTCAGCAAACCCTAAATATAGATTTTAAGGTTAAGGGTGCTAACTTTTGTAGTCATAAAAATCTGACTCCATTAATAAAGCTTTCCTATACGCACTAAAAGCAATAGCTGAGAGCTGACGGCTGTGTGCGCAGCATTCCGCAAGAAATACTTACGATTACGATCGCTTCTAATCAGATACTGTAGTGATAAAAGATTGGAAGAAATTCAAGCTATTATAGCACTACGCATTCAGGTTAGGAAAGTTATAAATCCTGGAACCCTTTAACAGTCTACTGTTCCCTATTCCCTCTCTTGCTGCGCGTTCCGCAAGCGAGCTGTCGTCGTCGCGGGGTCACACCGCTTGCGTCTTACGCCGACACTGGATCTGACCACTTGCGTCTTACGCCGACGCGGGGTCGCACCGCTATTCCCTATTCAAGTAGCGCTATACCAAATATTTTGATCGGCAAATTGAGGCGATCGCTAAAAGTGAAGCTTTAATAGCTAAAAATCCTAATAGTCCAGCACTTCTGCAAATCATATCATCTCCGTTGGTATCGGAGCCTGTAAAAGTTGGGGAAAGAAGTACCCTTACATCAGGTGTTTCCTTCTTCCTTCTTCCTTCTTCCTTTACTTCTCTATACAATACCGATGCTACCGGACATGATATCAAGGCTGTTAAATTAGCTGCATTATTACCTATGCTAAGGAGCAAAATAATAAAAGAGTCCCTAATTGCTTTCCAGTGTAACTGAGAGGTATTATCAGTATCACTGAGGGACTCGAAGTTTTTATAATACGTTGTCCTACCAGAGAGAAGAACACCATAAGCAATGTAATTATTATTATTAACCTAATGACAAAATTTGTCAATACTTTTTCGAGATTTTATGAAAAAAAATTTGCATTAATAATCCTTATCACCAACATAAAAAAGTTTTGTTACTAAAATTTAGTCATTTCTTAAGGTTTTAGTCGGCTTTGTTGCAAAAATTAATGATAAAAAATATCAAAATATCCTTGACAAAATCAGAAAATTATTGAATATTAGTTGCAATAAGTATGTAATATACTTTAGATTACAAGGCCAAAAGCTATGACAACTGTCATTTCAGTTATCAGTTATCAGTTATCAGCTTTTTGACTTTGGGTTAACTCCCCGGTTTCTATAAACCTGTTGGCCCTTGTCGGGGATTTCAACCCCGACAAGGGCGTAAAAAAAGTCCTAACGCTGACCTCTGAGGTGCTGAGTGCTGACTGCCTTTTAATCTCTAATCTTTTGATCCAAAATCAAAAACTCTTGATTTGTGGATTTGCAATGGACTTTTAAACCTGAAGGCAAAAAAAATGACCACTATAAATTAGTGGCCAAAGATATGTATTTTGATTAAAGGTATGATAGCACAATTAGCGACCAGAGAAAAATCTTCCACTCATTTCCACAATACAAAATAAGGACTGAGTATCAGGTCGATGGTGAGATGAGCGATCGCATTCTTAATGAAATCAGCTCACGACTAGAAATTCTAGAAAATTAGAATCTATGTCGAGGCCATTTTATCCCTAAATACTGCCATAAATGTTGACAATTAAATTGTCATCTAATTTTTTGCTATTGATAATTTTCGCTAAAAATTATTACTGCTATATAGCTTAATATATTGGGGATGAAAAACCTATTAATTTAGCAG
>JBCDJM010000190.1:0-14915 GCA_038747755.1 Cyanobacteria bacterium P01_H01_bin.35 | reverse complement strand
TTCGTGATTTTTCGGCTCTTGTCAACTCAAAATCCTAAGATGCATGAGTTTTAAGGAGCAAAAATCTTGTACTTTTTAAAGACCATTACAGGCTAAAACCATTAGAAAGTTAATGCTTTAAAATTTAATCAGCAAACCCTAATTATCCAGGCTTGATATTAGAACTTAGTAGGGGTTTTGTATCCAAACCATATCATTTTTGTTATCTAACTTTTAGGTGTTTGTGGTTCATTTCTAATCGCCTCATCAATATTAGAATCAGCAGTGTCTGTAGTAGAATCAGCTTGATTTTTCAATGAACCATTGGTTAAACTATGCCCATTATGATGATCTGTCATACCATTCTCAACATATCCATTTCCATTAGAATGATATTGATCATAATCTAATAGACTATCCTCATCTAACTGCTCAGGTTTTTCACCCTTCAAAAATCGAGATTCAAAATTTTTAACCGCGATGTATAAGTTAGGAGTAATCAACAAACTCAACACAGTACCAAATAACATTCCGCCAAATATTGCAGTACCCAGAGACCAACGACTGCTCGAACCTGCTCCAGTCGCAATAACCAGTGGCATGAAACCCATCAAACTAGAAATTGCTGTCATTTGAATAGGGCGAAAACGCTGTTCTGCTGCTGTAATCGCTGCTTTTGTAATGCTCAATCCTTTATCCCGTAACTGGTTAGCAAATTCTACAATCAAAATTGAGTTTTTAGAAGCTAAACCAATTAACATCACTAATGCAACCTGAGCATACACGTCATTAGTCACAACTGGCCAAACACTACCTGCCATCAGTATATTTGCTCGGAACCAAATTGCAACTAAAGCTCCTAATACTGCCAGTGGTACTGAGAGCATAATAATTGTGGGATCGATATAGCTTTCGTATTGTGCTGCTAGTACCAAAAATACCATCACAAGACCTAAGCCAAAAATAACTGGCGCGGCACCACCAGAAGATTTTTCTTCCAACGCACTACCCTGCCAAGCATAGCCAAAACTAGGGTCTAACAATTTTTCTGAAGCTTCCTCCATGGCAGTGAGCGCTTGTCCAGAACTATAGCCAGGAGCAGGCCCTCCTTGAATTTTCATGGAACGGAAAATATTGTAATGGGTAATAATCTCCGGCCCGACAAAATCTTCTATTTTCACTAAATTACCTAAAGGAATCATCTCTCCGTTAAGAGAGCGGACGTATAATTGATCTATATCCTCTGGTTTCGCTCGAAATTCTGGCGCTGCCTGAGCATAAACTCGATATTGACGTTGCCCTAATACAAAGTCATTGACATAGGATGAACCTAAATAAGTTTGCAGGGTGGATAATATATCATCAACATTCACATTTAACGCCTTAGCGCGATCGCGCAAAACTTCAATTCTTTTCTGAGGTTTATTAGCACTAAACTGACTGAAAACACGTTGTAAGCTAGGATATTCTGGGGAATTAGCTGCTGCAATTAACCGATTGCCATTTTCAAATAATGCTTGAATAGGCAGACCTCCAGTACGCTCTTGCAACTGAAATTCAAAACCTCCGGTATTACCTAATCCCTGTACTGGTGGAGCATTTACCGCAAAAGCGTTAATTTCCTTTATCCCCTGAAATGCGCGATTTAACCTTCTGGTTATTCCATAAACAGACTGCTGTGGTAGGGTTCGTTCTTCCCAAGGCTTAAGCAAGACGAAAAATATACCTTGACTCGGGTTGCTACCATCAAATCCAAAGCCAGCAGCACCAAAACTAGATTCAATTTCATCAATTTTTGCAATTTCCTGTTGAATTTTGTCTGCTGCATTAGATGTATAATTCAAGGAAACTCCATCAGGAGCTTGGAAAATTACAATAAAATAACCTTGGTCTTCTTCCGGAACAAATCCACCGGGAACTATATTGTACATCCAACCAGTTGCGACCAGACCTGCGAGAAAAATCGCCATGACAATGACGTTGATGCGAGCCAGAAAGTTAACTAATTTGGCATATTTGTCTTGTACCCAACCAAAACTCTGATTAAACTTATCGAATACCCAGCCTAATGGACCTTTGGCTTTCTGTTTTTGCCGAAGCAATAGCCCGGCCATACTAGGGGAGAAAGTTAGGGCGTTAAAAGTTGAACAGGCAACAGCAAAAGCAATAGTCAGAGCAAATTGTTTGTAAATTACTCCAGTTGTTCCAGGGAAGAAAGAAACAGGGATAAACACCGCCATTAAGACTAAAGAAGTAGCGATCGTTGCTCCCGTAAGTTCTTCCATCGCATCTAATGCTGCTTGCCGTGCCTTCATTCCCACCTCAATTTTACTAGACACTGCCTCCACAATTACGATCGCGTCATCTACCACCAGACCTGATGCCAGAGTACAAGCAAACAATGTCAGAGTGTTAATTTCAAAATTTAACATTTTCAAACCAGCCATTGCCCCAATCAAAGCTACGGGAATAGCGATCGCTGGAATCAGAGTTGCTCGCCAATCTTGCAAGAAAATGAAGATGATCAGAACTACCAAAACCACTGCTTGGATTAGGGTAACTACCACCTCTCGTAGGGATACTTCCACAAATAATGTTGTATCGTAGGCAATATTATATTTTAGTCCTGGTGGAAAACTCTTGCTAAGTTCTGCCATTGTGGTTTTTACTTGTTTCGCTGTTGCTAGAGCATTACTGCCTGGTAATTGATAGATTGCTAAACCTGTAGCTGGAGCGCCATTGTATTTAGCCGCGAGATCGTAATTTTCCGCTCCGAGTTCAGCTCTACCTACATCCCTGACTTTGACCAAAGTACCATTTTCAGCTACTCTGAGTACCAAATCTTCAAATTCTTCAGCATTTCTCATCCTCCCAACAGCTTGTAGAGGAATTTCGTAAACTAAATCTGGCGGAGCTGGGTTTTGACCAATTTTTCCCGCTCCTACTTGAATATTTTGTTCTTGCAAGGCATTAACTACATCCTCAGCGGTTAATTCGCGAGCTGCCATTTTCTGAGGATTAAGCCAGATACGCATGGCATATTTCCGTTCCCCTAAGATTGTAGCTTGACCAACTCCAGGAATACGCTTAATCTGATCTAAGACATTTAGATCGATGTAGTTACTCATAAAGTTAGTGTTGTAGTAAAAATTGCCATTTTCGTCTTTTTCCGAGTGAGTGGCAATTACTAACAGAATATTGGCGGAGGAAGCTTCTACTTTGACACCAGTTTGTCCTACAGATTCTGGTAGGGAGGATTCTGCTTGAGATACTCTGTTTTGAACGTTAACTTGAGCTATGTTGCGGTCTACATCATTCGGGAAGACAACGTTAATAGTTGTCTGACCGCTGTTCGTGGTGTTAGAGTACATATATTTCATGTCTTCAACACCGTTAATTTCTCGTTCTATAATCGTAGTTACAGTATTTTCTGTAGTTTCAGCATCAGCTCCAATATAGGTTGAACTTACTTGAATCTCGGTATTAGCAAGTTGAGGTAATTGAGCAATGGGTAACAATGGAATTGAGATTGTCCCCGCTAATACGATTAGGATTGTACAAACCGTCGTTAAGACAGGTCGTTTGATAAAGGTGTCAGCAATACTTAAAAGCATAATGAATTAGTTAGTTGTAGGAGTAATGAGTAATGAGTAAGGAGTAAGGAGTAAGGAGTAAGGAGTAAGGAGTAAGGAGTAAGGAGTAAGGAGTAAGGAGTCAGTATGATTGTGGTTTATTCATATGAAAACCGCTGTAAAAATGGTGCAATACACTTTTCTCCTTTGTTACCTTGTCTTCCTTGTCCTCCAAGTCTAGCCACAACCAAAAAGTCAAGGCCAGACACGGATTTGGCCACGGATGTACAGATGGATATTTCAGTTATTAGTTGTCAGTTGTTAGTTAACAATACCGAAGTCAGGGCAAGACACCGATGCAACATTGAAGGTGTGTCAGTCCACTACTAGAGTAACTCTTAATCCCTGTATCCGTTCCATAATCCGTGTCTTGCTACCATCGCCCCGTCACCCCATTTTCTAATGCAACATTTAAGGTGTGTCAGTCTACTACTCTCCTCCACTCCCCTGCTCTCCTACTTCCTTGGGATTACCTAACTCAGAATCATCAGCAATAGGAACGCCATTCCGGAGCTTCACTACGCCAGAGACCACGATGTTGTCGCTTCCCTTCAATCCCTCAGTTACTTGATAAGTTTGACCTTGAATGCTTCCTAACTTTACAGGTTTCTGAGTTGCAATCAACTTTTTCTCACCATCCATAATTTTCTCTTCTGCCAGAAACACAAAAGCTTGATCTCCGATCCGCATGACAGCAGTAATGGGAACAGTTAATCCTTGCTTTTCTTCCCAGATAACTTTTGCTCTTACCTGTTGGTTAGTTTTGAGTTTGTTTTGCGCATTGTTATATATTGCTTTTACCAAAACAGTTTGAGTTCCTTGACCAGCATCTGGAGAGATGAAAGATACTCGACTACTGCCAATTAATTGCCCCGTATTCTGGTTTATTAAGTCAACTTGCGTACCCAGTCTAATCTCAGGCAGTCGATCTATGGGAATATCAATATTAACTTCTAAAGTCTTGTTGTCTTGAATAGTAGTTAGTGCAGTTTGAGTATCTACATAATCACCAACTTTGGGTCTGACATTTCCCACCACCCCACTTATAGGAGCAACAATATCGTAATATTGTAACTCTACTTGTTGTGCTACTGCATTTGCTTGAGCTTGTTGTAGTTGACCCCGAGCTTGAGCTACCTGACTTTCCTGAGATGCAATTCGTTCGTCTTGACTAGCTATTTGAGCATCTAGAGTTTCAATGCGACGTTCCAAATCTTTTCTAGCACCTTCAACTTGTGCTTCCGAAGCTTCAATAACTTCTCTTTGAGCCGCTATTTGAGCATCTAAGGTAGTTGTACGTCTTTGTAAATCTTTTCTAGCACTTTCAACCTGTGCTTTAGAAGCTTCAATAACGTCTCTTTGAGCTGCTATTTGAGCATCTAAAGTAGTTGTACGTCTTTGTAAATCTTTTCTGGCACTTTCAACCCGTGCTTGTGCTGCTTCAATTTCTTGATCTATGTTATCTATTTCTGCTTCAGCTTGTTTAATGTCACGGGTAGCTTGCTCAAATCTTTCTTTGGTAACTACTCCCTGTTCGTATAGTGTGGAAAATCTAACTTCTTCAATTTTTTGGTATTCTAAAGTTGCTTCTCTTCTCTGTTTTTCAGCTCTCTGCGCTCGTAAAGATGCTTCGGTATCATCTAGCTGTGCTTGTTCGGATAAGGAACTAGACTCAGCAATTAATCTATTTAGTTCCTGACGCTGCGATCCCAGACTTGCTTGAGCATTCTGTAAATTAGCTTCTTCTGATAAGGAACTAGACTCAGCTAATAATCTATTTAATTCCTGACGCTCTCGACGAAGGTTGGCTCTAGCATTTTCTAGATTAGCCCGCTCGGAATTTAATTCTCTTTCGGCGATTAGTTCCGTTTTATCATCTCTCAACGATCTTAGTTGAGCCTCTGCACTATCTAATTGTGCCTTAGCCGAACTTATTTGAGCGATATTACTATCAAGAATTGCTTGTTGTTGAGAAGGATCTATTTGAAGTACAGGGTCTCCTTTTTTAACTTGGTTTCCTAATGATACGAATACTTGACTTACTTGTCCACTAACCCTTGGTGTAATAGTTGCTCTTTCTTTTCCTTCTACCGTTGCGACATACTCTGTACTTTGTGCAACTTTAGTCTCGTCAACTCTTGCTATTCCCACTGCTGTTGGTGGGGGTGCTGGTGGTGGTGCGCTACCTCCACAAGAACTTAACAACAGGGCAGATAATAGCAAGGGCCAATATTTAGCCTGTTTGAATAATTTGCTATCCATTGGTCTTAAGTTCACTCGTAAATATCTCCTAAGTTTTAGCTAGCTCTTGAATTTAAGTAATTATGGAATTATTTAAGTCTTGAATATTTGATGTTTTATGCTAACATATAAATTATAAAGTTGGTGGTAAAAACTCCTTTTTTATGACAGAATTTTAAGAATATTTACAGTGTCAAAAAAATAGTCTTAAGGTAAGTTTATATTTGATTAAATATCTATTTTATAGAGTCTAAAAAAAATCTTAAATTATTCAATTTTTCGGCTTTTTTTATTTATAGTAAAATGTTCGATTTAGAATTAAGTAATATCAAGTCCACTTAAACAGTTGTCATTGCGAACGTAACAGAATGGAGAGAAGTAATCTCATTTTAGGCTCTAGGGCAAAACTATAAACAAAGGCTGATAACTGATAACTGTTCACTGAAATAACCCAACACCATCACATAAATGCTTATCGCTTTCACTGACAGTGGGGTTATCGCGTATCCAGTCACAAGCCCATTGATGGACGCGATCTAACTTCCAAATATTCCATAGTTTTACAGTAGGGATAGATGATTACTATCAAGAAATCTCAAGTTATGATTATCCCTTTACGAATCCTCATATAGAAAATGCTTTCTGGGGTGCTCGGTTGATGACTGCGATCGATCCATTTGGAAATACAATATTGTTTAATGAATCAATCGGCTAAAATGGTTCGGCAAGCTTGGCATATTTATCCTAATAATAGAGTTGTTGGGAAATAAAAATTTAAAATGCTCAAAAGCTTACTATATAAGGTTTTCAGAATCTTAGGAATAAAAAAAACTATAAACTATAACTGATAAGGGTTTTAGCCATTTTTTTAGCTTAATTCCCAACAACTCTAATGTTTGTGCTATCTAGTTTAGGTAATGTGTTGCAGAAGCCATCGTAAGGTTTCGCGTTGTCGTGTAGCTGTCCAATAGTCAGGATCGGCCAGGGCGTTCACGGCGATCCCATCCAAACTTGCCATTAGCACGTCAACGAACTGAACAACATCTTTTGTCACAATAGCTCGGCGCTGTATTTCATCACAGAGCTGTTCTCGCATGCCTGCAACACGTTGTTTGTAACCTCGTCTTAGTGCCGGGCGTGCGATACTTAGCCCCCAAAACACAAGCCACACTCGAAGCTCTGAAACCCTGTTTTTATCTAATGGCAAGAATTCGCAAACGACTTGTTCAAGAGTGACGTCTGGGTTATCAAGCACTTTCTGGCAACGCTTGATCGCCGCATTAGCAGCATCATCCAATACAGCTTCAATTAAATCATCTTTAGAACTAAACCAATGATTGATTAGTCCAATCGTGCATCCTGCTTTCTCTGCAATCTTACGTAACGAAAGTGCCTCTGGCCCACCTGAAGCGAGCAGTGCAGAAGTGGCAACTACTATATCTTTCCTAGCAATTATCGGGTCAACAACTTTTGGCATCTCAATCTCCTTGAGAGTAGATAGTTGAATACTATAATAGTATAACATATCAATTGATGTGCAAAATTAGAGCTAAACCGATGGTTGATTAGTTCAATTGTCCATCCTGCTTTCTCAGCAATCTTGGGTAACAAAAGTGTCTTTAGCCTACCTAAAGCAACCAGGCCAGAAGTGACGACAACTATATCTTTCCTAGCAATCATCAGGTTAACAAATTTTAGTATCTCGATCTCCTTGACAGTAGATAGTTGAATAGTCTATATTAAACATATCAACTGATATGTAAAAAAAAAGAGAGGAAATGCAATGAATGCACAACTAAAACGATTTGATATTCACGATGACGTACAGCAGATTATTGCGGCCATCAACCAGGATGGTGGCATAATCGTTGAGAACTTCATCTCCCATTCTCTGTTGGCACGACTGATTGAAGAACTTAAGCCTTTTTCCGATGGATTTCAGCCGGGTATGGAAGGTGGAACTGCTAAAGAGTTCTTCTGTGGGGCACAGACTAAAAGATTTACCGGTCTTGCCAAAAGATCCCCCTCCTTTGCGGAAGTGATCGATCACAACCTATTGCATGAATGGGCAGAACAAGGGTTTCGTAATGACTATTGGCTCAATACTGCCCAAGCTATGATCGTGGGTCCAGGATCGACTGCACAGATGCAACATAGAGATGCAGGTAACTGGCCTATTATGATTGAGATGGGTAGCAACGGTCCGGAAGCAATGCTAAGTGCGATAATCGCAATCACGGACTTCACCGAGGAAAACGGGGCAACGCGCGTAGTTCCCGGCAGCCATCGATGGGATGATTTTAATCGGCAGGCGGTTGAATCTGAGGTAGTTCAAGCAGTCATGCCTGCTGGTTCAGCTCTGCTTTATACAGGGAAGACGATCCATGGTGCAGGTGCGAATGTTTCATCCAACTCTTGGCGATTTGGAATTCACATCAGTTTTGCGCTCGCGCAGCTAACACCTGAAGAAGCACATACTGTAACGGTACCGTGGGAGGTCGCCCAAAATTTTTCCACGCGAGTCCAACACATGCTTGGATACTGCTCACATCGGACTTTCCTACCAGATTGGCCTATCTTGTGGACTTACGATTATCGGGATGTACGAGAAACATTGAACCCTGCACCTCAAAATAAGTATGTGAGTGCTGGAGCGAAATTTCTCCAACCCATTAATACTGATAACGTGATACTTGAAAGGCTCTAGGGGGGATAAGTCAGGCTACCGTCTTGCTGGAAGGCTTGATAATCAATTTCAAGCATTCCATCAAGTCGGGTATATCATCTTGCATTGAAAGGATAATCAATTCTAAGCATTCCATCAAGTCGGGTATACCATCTTGCATTGAAAGGTGGCGATCGTGTCCCGTGCCAAATCAAATTGATGCTGTTTCTCTGGCGGTGCTCAAAAATGACTTTGGGCTAGATCCTCATGGAATGCAGAATTGGCAGCGACTTCTCGAAGTGTTGCATAGTTGAAGCCATGTCGATTGTAAATGGTATTCCAAAAACGGCGTTGCTGAAATGTAATGGTAAATAGCTGAAGGTAAAATTGGAAAACTTATGTTTTGCTTTGATACTTAATCTAAAAATCATTATCATTCAGCAACGCCCCAAAAACTAAAAGATTCATAAGCTTTTTTGCTTTCAACGAGGGAAAAATAAAGCTGTGCATCGATCCGGATAACGCGGTCATTAGGTATTAACCATTTGTCGCGGAATTCAAAAAAATCAGTCACCATATTTTCTTGAACAACAAAATATCCCAAGCACTTTGAGAGTAGTACATCACATTTTTCAGGCAAGTGGACAACTTTTCAGCCGGATTATATATATAAAAGGTGTACCTGAGATTGCTTGCGAAAATGCTTTGGTTGAAATAAAGATTTTTATACCATAACTTACTCTGGCAAAGTAATTACAGTTTTCACAACACCCGCACGTTCTGCCTTTACCGTAACCTCAATCTCACAACCAGCAAAACCTTTAACTACCCACTCCAAATGACAACGATAACTTACACCTTGAGTAGACCAATGGAGAAAGCTAAAAGCTTCACTCGATCGCCCCTGCAAATGCTCGATTTCCTGCTTTTGTTTCCCACTCACCAACGTTACACGATCGGGTAAATCTAAGATTACCTCTATCGGTTTAACACTTTTTTGTTCCAAAGCTTTTTCACTGGTATAAGTAGGCAAAAATCCTTGATTTTCCAACTGTACTACTAGATGATAAAGATCGCCACCCTGATACTCAACCACAGTCTGACTTACTGCTAAACGAGGTGACATCAAAGCGTGAGCAATAGCAAACTGACATTGTTCCTCACACAACTTTGGTAAATATTCAACAGGAGCATTTTGCCAGACCTTCTTATAATTCCACCCACCAACTTCTACCTTACCCAGTTGGGGATGCTCAAAAGGTTGCCAGTCAATAAAACCCTTGCCTCCCAATTTTTCATCATTCCACTGCATCAATTTCAAATCATCTGAAACAGGATGGCGTCTTAAGCACTTACTATAATCTTCCTTCTTAACTCCTGCTGCAGTAGCTGCATCCCAAAGCTCTATGATAAAACCAAACCAACCGAAGCGATCGTAACAATAATCATCCATTCCACCATAAGTCTTCTTATTAGCAGGATAAGAGAAGTTATGATAAACCGAAACACATTCATAACCAGTAATTTCAGTACCCTTTTCCCCAATCAACTTGTAAATTTCCAAATCCTCCACAGGAAGGCGATCGTCTGGATAAATACTATAGGGGCGTAAGATCACTGCAGAAAATGTATGATAACTAATGAAACCATTAATATTAGGATGTTCTCGCCAAAATTCTGCTACCGCGCGAGTTTCGGGTTCAGAAAAAGGAAAATCTCCAGCACCTTTTTGTTTTCCCTCTGGTTGCCACTCGTAAGGAGAGTTGCGATTAAAATCCATTCCTTCGAGAGCGGGAGCAACTTTGATATCGTAACCATCATAATTTTTAATGATGCCCTCTGGCAGAATAGTGTAGTAAGTGCCACCAAATTCATCGGGTTCGCGACGCACCATAATTCTAGGGTCTTCAGGCGAAATTTTCCAAGCTCCACAGTTATCCTTGAGTCGCATTTGCAAAATTAAGCCATCTCCATTGATGTCTTCCCAGTGAAGCCCATCACGTTCTTCGGGATAGGGATAATGACGAATACTCGATCGCAATCTTTGGGGAGTTGTTAAATATTTTTCTGCTCCATCAACAGCAATACGAGGTAATATATAAACTGTGTACTTGTCTAATAAATGAGTGATTCGAGATTCAGTAGTGTAATTATTTAGTAGATAATAAATATTATATAGAGCAACAGCGGAACCTGTAACTTCTCCAGCATGAATATTTGCATCAATCCAATATCCAGGTTTTTCTAAAGCTTTTCCTGTATTTTGATTTGTCAGAGTAGCCAGAAAAATATCTAGTCCGCCATAGCTTTTGCCAATAACTTTTAACTCTATTAAATGAGGATTCTTTTCTCTCATTTGATGTAGAAAATCTACTACTTCTTGATATGTGTAGTAGTGACTAAAGTCAAACTCTGATTCTGTCATATTAAATTATTTAATCCTCTATAATTCATACCAATTCTATTGCAAAATATCACAAATAGTTTCAAAATTTAGATGTGAAATAATTTCCTAAAATTGGTATAGTGTTAAAGTTATGAGTTTGTAAAATATGAATTTTTAATTTTGACTTCTGTAAATGGGATTATACCATTTCTCAAAAACTTTTGTACATTTGATTGAAGTAGGGGAGCATTCAATAATGAATAATGAATAATTAATAATTACTTATTCTGTAATAGAAGGATTGATAGAAAGGATTTTTTTTCTTTATTTTCTATTAGACGTCTCCAATAATAAAAAATAAAATTAATTGTCACAGATAAATCATCAATTCTTTCTCCCTGTTCCCTACTCCCTCTTTTCTGGAGATGTCTATTGAGATAGAATGATTTATACCTTAAATTTTCGGTAAAAACAAGAATAATTAATGCTAAATTTGCTCTTTTCTAATAAACAAGTAATTATCTTAGTTTAATTACTTAATAACTGAAGTTTTATCCAAGTATAGCGTTAATGCATGGTAATTAGTATTAGAGTTTTAATTCTATAAAATTTTACTTTTTACTTTTGAGTTTTAACTTCAATAATATGAATTTTGACTTCTGTAAATGAGATTAGAGTTTTGATTCTATAAAATCTTACTTTTGACTTTTAACTTTTAACTTTTGACTTTTAACTTCCCTTATGTTCCCACTTCCAAACACTACTAGAAATTAAATTTGTCAAAATATGGGCAATAATTGGTATTAATAAATTATCTGTTACTAAAGCACTATATCCTAACACAATACCAACTATTGTTGCCCAAATCATATAAGGCCATTGTTCCCTACCACTCAGATGTAAAACACCAAAGAAAGCACTTGAGGCGACTAATGCCAATGTATCTAATCCCAACGCAGATAAAACTACACCTCGAAATAGCAATTCTTCACTTAATCCTGGCAATAAACCCAACCAGACTAAATCAGGCCATAACAGGGGAGATAGAACTAACTTTAAATATATATCTGCACTACGACGATAGGCTGGCCAGATGCGGTAAACTAAACCACTCGCAGCAGTAATACCTAGGGCGATCGCTACCCCCCAGAGCAACGCCCTCAGATTCCAACTTACAGGCAATAAAATCACACCCAATAGCAGGCAGATTTTAGAGATTGCCAGTAATACTAATGCTGTTACTCCCATTGCCACCAACACTTGGATACGAGTTAGTGGTTCGATGTCCGGGTTTTCAGGAATTTTTTCTGTCACTTGTTAGGTATCAAATAGACTGATGGTTTTTTCTCTAAATATTGTATAGTAATTCTCATACTTGAGGCTGTTGCTAGTAGTCAATAGTCAATAGTCAATAGTCAGTAGAAATAGCTTTAATCTCATTAGATGTGGAATTATTAGAGTGGCTTTTCAGATGCTAGTAATCAGTAGTCAATAGTCAGTAGAAATAGCTTTAATCTCATTCTTTTCTGGAAATATCTAATAAATTCTAGCAATAGATTTCTCCCAAAATGAAAAATAAAATTAATTCTTATCCATAAATTATCAATTACTCCCCACTGTTACCCAGGGCTAATTCTTTGTTGTCAGAGAATATTTACAACCCCATATTTTTTGAGATCCTGTACTTCCCACCTTCCCTATCCTCCCCATCCTCCTCATCCTCTCCTCCTTTTTTCTAAAAAAAGACAATAAATTAACCCTGCCCCTGTTCCCTCTTTTCTACAGATGTCTAATTGATAATATTTCTGATTTTAAAGCCTCCGGACTAATGCCTGCCCTATGAGCAACCAATACCCCCAACGCTTCTAAATATGAATTTACTTCCAACGCATTTATCCCTAAGCTTTCAGGTGATACCTGCATTTTGGTTTTATTTTCTCTGACTGCAATAATTTGGGCTTTAGTTTCACTGAAACTCATCACTGCACTACCTCCACAAGCTGTCGCAGGTACAACCACCGCATCAACTTGTTTTGCCGAGATACTATTAGGAACTGGCAAACCCTCTTTTAATGTCACTAACTGTGGCGCACGACTCAAACCAACCAAAACACAAGGCAAAAATGTATAACCAATTTCTTCAGCAGCAGACCGAGGTGATAAATTAGGGTCTAGGGGTAGAGGCAATAAAGCAGGAGCATGGGCGCAAGGAATTTGAAAAGTTTTGACAATTAAATGACTAATAACCGCCTCTGCTCCTGCCAGGGGGTCAACTCCTTGGCCGTGACGATATTCTTGTAATGCTGTACTACCTTCGTCATCGGGAAATCTGGCAACAACAGCGATCGCCTCTGCCTTTGCTTTGTGAATTAGGGTATGTGCTGCTCGTAGTAAGCTATCAGGATTAGCTATTGTACCCCAAGATGCCCCAGACTCAGACTGTCGTAGTTCTACTCCCAATGGGGAGTCAGTAACAATGTAATCTGTGAGATTTAGACCTAAAGTTGCTCTCGTAGCATCGGCAGCTTGTAAATGGCGCAGTTGTAATTCTGGCTCAATGGCCTGGTCAAGAATTAAGCCTACTCGGTTTTGATGTACTGGTTGTAATCCGTACCATCCTTGAGCAAATTTGTCAAGAGCATACCCTTCTACATATAGAGCATTAGTTAATGACCAATAGAGTTGTGCCCCATTTAGAACATTGGGGTGAGTTATTAGAGTATCGCAGGTTTGGGCGATCGCCCGTGCTACTGGTAAAGCATCACCAGCATAACCACCAATAGATGCACCGATACCAGTGGGAATAATTAAGACTACTGTATAAGGACGTAATTTCAACAATTAATAATTAATAATTACCTTTTCTTGAAACGGATAGAATTGACTAAAAAGAAAAAATTTTCTTTTTTTTCCTTAAAAGGAGAGGCTTTAAACCTTAATTATTTGGTAAGTTCAAAAGTCAAAAGTCAAAAGTTAAAAGTAATTTCTATCCTCGTGGTAAGTTCGGTAGTTGCTCAAAAATTTTGACTCACTAAACTAATTTTAGAAGCAACACTGTGTCAAGTCAAAAGTCAAAAGTAATTTCTATCTTTAAAAGATTCATATTACATTCTAGGTATATGATATACAAAATTAAAATTACAACCTTTGTAAGGATTTTCCATGGAAAATCCCTACATTCTTTATTTTGGAGATATCTAAATTATTAATCAAAAAATATCAACAAATAATTAGGAATTAGTTGCTAGATTTTTTTTCCTCAACTACTACAGCTTCTACATGAGCTTTTTGTTTTTCTGTGTCTACTTTTGTCACTGCCCAACGTAGAGGAGTACCACGTTTTTCCAACTCTTTTTCTATTTCTTGATTGAGTTTTACTGGTGATTCTTGCAGGTCAATTTCAGCATTAATAAAATGAGTAGTCATTTCAGTTATTACTTATCAGTTTTTTGGTCATAGTAATTATATAATTAATTAGTTCATAACTGTTTAATCAAAATCAAAGAAGAAAATTTTTAGGATAACAAGGATGATGAATAGGGCTGAATAGGGAATAATCAAGTATAAATAATTAATTGATTTGCTTTCCGCGCTTTTCCCATCCGTACATCCATGTTAAAAATTCGTGTCGTGCCTTCCTTCTATTTATAGAGAAGCAAATTGACGGTTGTAAACCTCATCTTCCTTTTCAGTTTCTACCTTCAAATTAGACCTAGGATGAGCAACACATAACAACACATAACCTTCCCCTTGGAGTTCTGGACTAACTCCCATACCCTCACTTTGGTCTACGTTACCTTCTCCCATAATTTGAGCTGCGCAAGAAGTACAAACTCCTGCATTGCATGAACTAGGTAAATCTAGTTGAGCATCCTCAGCAACCTCTAGAATTGTCTTATCCCCTGGCACTTCTACAGTATGAGTTTGTCCTTGGTGGTGAATTTTAACAGTGTAAGTATTAGGCATATTATAATTTGTGGATTTAATCCCTAATCGGAATAGGGATTCCTTT
>JBCDJM010000189.1:0-15028 GCA_038747755.1 Cyanobacteria bacterium P01_H01_bin.35 | reverse complement strand
TTCTCAACATCTCAGTTATTAAAGCACAATGAGCCAATCTTGAAAAAAATATTTTTGATTGATGATAAATATTCAAGGTATTTATAAGTTCGATTTTTAGGAATATATATAAAATATATTTAAGTAGTTACAAATAACTATTAGACCGCTATAGCACTATAAGGAGCTAGAAACAAATGACACAAACTACTCAGTCTCAAAAAAAAGGGATCATTATGAGCGAAGCTGCTGTGAAGCAGGTTCTATCTTTGAGAGAGAAACAAGGAAAAGACCTTTGCCTAAGAGTAGGGGTACGTCAAGGTGGATGTTCTGGAATGTCTTATACGATGGATTTTGCAGATCCTAGCACAATTAGAGACGATGATGAGGTTTTTGATTATGATGGATTTAAGGTGGTTTGCGATCGCAAAAGTATCCTTTATCTCTATGGTTTGATGCTTGACTATAATGACGCTTTGATTGGCGGTGGGTTCCAGTTTACTAATCCTAATGCAACTCAAACCTGTGGTTGTGGTAATTCCTTTTCAGCTTAAATATTAATTAAATTAAACCACATCTTTAATAAACTAGATAGATGTGGTATATTTTCCTTCTGGAAAGGTAGGGGTACAGTATTTACTGTGCCCCTAAATATTGTGTAAATTGATTTTTCTAAGTGTCCAATCTTCAACTTAACTTTTTGTGATTAATTTTTAAACTAGAAAGCCTAGATTATTATGATCAAGAAATAATGTCTTAAACATCTCCTGTCAAGGGGATAAAAAGAAAATTACAGATTTCCGTAGCCTCCTAATTTAGTAGGAGATATTCTATCGCTCCGCGAAATGAAAAATGGAAAGTTCCGACCTAAAAAGCTAACTGCTAACTGATAACTATTAACTAATAACTAATAACTGAAATGACTCAAACACCTGAAGAATTATATAAAGAAGGGTTAGAAAGATATAAGACTGGAGAAGACCCAAAGAATTTAATTCCATTATTTAAAGAAATTACTAACCGTTCTCCTAAAAGTAGTAGTAGTTGGATTAGCCTATCATGGTTATATCTATTAGAAAAAAAACCTAAATCAGCTCATAAAGCAGCTAGAACAGGAGTTAAACTTAATCCAGACGATCCACAGGGGAGAATTAACTTAGCTTTAGCAATGCTGGAAATAGGAGAAAAGGGTGTTAGACCTCATGTAGAGATAGCCCAGCAAATGATTATGGCTGATAAAGATTGGCTCGAAGAAATTAAAAATAATATTCAGGATGGTTTTGACAGAAGAGGTGAATGGCCTAGCCTTAGTCGAGTTAAAAGTTGGTTATTTGATGTGTAAAATAATTTTTTTGGCTAAATCAAAAAATTGACCAAAAAATAAAATCAATAGCCTCCCCTTTCCAGGGGATAAAAAAGGAAATTTGAGATTTTATTGCTTTGAACTTTAATCAGTCATAGGTACTTATAACTAATAACTGAAATTACGAATGTATAGTCTTTAAAAAACTTCATAATTTATATAAAAACTTTACCACAAACCAGAAAAAATCATGTTATTATTTGTAGAACTTCAGAGATTAATTAATCACCATTAAAGTAGAAAATCCCTAAGAGCTGAATAGCTCTACTAACTATCTAGATGATAATCGATCAAGAACTTGAAAATGCTAATTTAATAGCAAATTTTAAGTTAGAATTGAAACAAAAAGATTGATTTATAAAGATCAAGTAGAAAACTTAAGTTTGAGTCGGTTAATATTCTATAAATTCAGACTCACTAAGAAAAATTATTTGCATAATTCTTAAGTGTAAGATGAAGTGCATTTTTAATATTCTATGAAAACCGAAAAAAATTGCTCAAAGTTAAAAAAACTGACTAGGCAATAAAAAAAGTAGGTTAACTAAATACAAATCAGTCAAAAATGTTTTTTTTAGGATGTGAGGTTGGTACTCAAAGTACCCAAAATATAAAGTAAGCCTAGGGATACTAAACCAGTTTTTTAGTAGTTAGTAGTTAGTAAGTTGAGTGAGAGAACTAAATAGTCTCTTGTATAAATCTCAATTAAGAGAGTCAAACCTAATTTTAGATAATGCTAAGGAGTTGAAGTACAATGACATTTAATAATCAAGTAAATAATCTAGATGACGTTAACGTAAAGCCTGAAACTCGTAACCACAAAGGGTTTTTTGTTCAGGAAGGGGATTATAAACTGATGAGTATTGATGAGTCTGGTTGGGCTTTAATTTGTCTAGATGATGCAGTATGTCATTATGTAGATCCAGATAATTTGCAAGAAACAAAAGAATTAATCGAAGAATCGGCAACTGTTCAGAAATAAAAGTTTGAACTACCTATAGATTTAGATTGAAACATGATTTAGGCAAGCTGCCTTCCCAAAGGAAAGGAAGGTAGCTTGATTATTTTTGATAAATTTGACAAATTTCAAGCAGCCAAAATATTTTTTAGAGCAGGCTTAATATTAGAATACTGATACTTAAAGCCAGAAGCTTGAGTTTGTTTTGGTAAAACTTTTTGACCTTCTAATACTACTACAGCACCATCTCCCAATAACAATTCTATGGCAAAATCAGGCACGGGCAACCAAGAAGGTCGATTTAAAGCAGCCCCTAAATCTTGACAAAATTCTCCCATTCGTACAGGATTAGGAGCAGTACCATTAAATACACCCTCTATTTCTGGGTGCCCTAGAGAATGTAAAATTAAACCTACCAAATCATCAATATGGACCCAAGAAAACCATTGCTGACCACTACCAATAGGCCCACCAGCAAATAACTGGAAGGGAGTTAACATTTTCGACACAGTGCCCCCCATACCCAATACAATACCAATCCGCAAAATAACCAACCTTACTCCTACATCCTTTACAGGTTGGGCAGCAGCTTCCCAAGCTTGACACACTTGAGCCAGAAAGTCATTGCCACTATTGCTAGTTTCATCAAAAGTCGCCGTTTCACTCGTACCATAATAACCAATAGCTGACCCACTAACCAATACCGATGGTTTAGAATTAGCCTGGGCGATCGCCTCGACTAATTTTTCCGTAGTTACCTTACGACTATCCATAATTTCTTGCTTCCGAGTGGCACTCCAACGTTCATCGGCAATACCAGCACCTGCCAGATTAACTACACCATCGCAGCCATCTATAGATTTTTGCCAAGCACCAGACTTTTTTGGTTGGTAGGCAACTATCTCTAAATTAGGATAAGCTGAATTGGGAAAAATTCGTTTAGCTTTTTCTACGTTGCGAGTCAAAACTAATATTTGTTCTCCTTCTGAATGTAGACGCTCCACTAAGCGACTTCCGACAAACCCTGTTGCTCCCGTAATAGCTACTTTCATTACTCAAAATTTTTTCACGATACTTTGTATATCTATATAGTAGTGGACTGACACAGCTAATTTTGCCTATTAGGCAGGAAACGGAAAATATAAATGAGTAGTCATAATTAAGATAGTTTTACCTAGCTACTTACTTAAATATTTAAGTCACAAAAAAATCTCTATGAAAAAATCAAACTTTTTAATTGGTGGTGTAGCTGTCATTGCAGCAGGCAGTATTGCGACATATCTTTACTTTAAAAATATAGCAATCAAAGTCTCTAGTCCCCTCAATAGCGCCCAAGTTGTGCCAGAGTCGGCAATTATGGCCACTTTTTTCCATCCTAATCAAGAAGCTATAACTAAATTACAACAATTTGGTACTCCTGAAGCAAAAAAGTTGATTAGTCAAAGTTATGCAGAATTTCAGCAAGAAAATTTAGCTGAGACTAATATTGATTGGGAAAAAGATATTAAACCTTGGTTGGGAGGAGTAATGTTGGCTTTTGTGCCTGCTCAGGAGGGGCAAAATACCGATCCTGTAAATCTTTTGATGGTAGTGGGAATTAAAAATAAATTAGAAGCTTTGAGATTTGCTACTAAGTTAGAAGGGGAAGATGAGAGTAAGATAATAAAGAGAGAATATCAAGGAGTGACTATTCGAGAAGTTACTGATGAAACTGGGAAAACTTTTAATTTAGCAATTTTGGGAGATTATTTGGCGATCGCTCCCATAGCAGCAGCAGTGGAAGATGCTATTGATACGTTTCAGGGTAAGAGTATTTCTATGAGTAAAAATGCTACTGAAACTTTACAGCAGAATGTGGGGGTTGAGAATGCTATTGCTACTATTTTTATTCCTAACTATAGTCAGTTTATCACAGAATTTGCGGATGATTTGCCGGAGGATCAAAAGTTATCTGCTGCTAGTTTGGAGCAGTTTGAGCAAATAGATTCGATGGTGATGGGGATAGGAGTTGATGATGTGGGTGTGCGGTTGCGAGCGGTGACTAAGTTTGTTTCTCCATTGTCTCCAGAGTTAACTCAACCTGTATCAGGTGAGATTTTACAACGGTTTCCAGCAAAGACAATCATGTTTATCAATGGCATAGGTATTAGTCAAAGTTGGTCGCAACTTGTGAATCAAGCAGAGGAAAATGAGGATTTGCAAAATGCTTTAGGTATGGTGAGGAAGACTTTTGAGGAAGTAGATTTGGATGTGGATCGAGAAGTGTTTAGTTGGATGGATGGAGAATTTGCTATTGGTTTGATTGCATCAAATCAGGGGCTGTTAGCCACAACTGGAGTTGGTGGAGCTATGGTTTTCGAGACGAGCGAACGCTCTGCTGCCGAGGTAACATTGAAAAAGTTAAATCAGATGGCGATCGACAATGGGGGTGTGGCAGTTAAAGAGAAACAGATGGGAGCGCAGTCGATAACGGAATGGCAGATGGCTGGTATTGGTACATTTTTGGGATATGGGTGGTTGGATGATAGTAAGTTGTTTGTGGCGGTGGGAAGACCTTTAATAGATGTAATGATGAATATGCCTGATGATGGTTTGATTGGTAGTGAAGGTTTTGAAGAAATTTTGGGATCTTTGCCGAAGTCCAATCAGGGGTATGTTTATTTGGATATGAAGCAGGCGATGATTTGGGTGAATCGTTATCCGTTTGTAAATACGGTGATGCCATCGGAGGTAAAGGCGATTTTGGATTCCATTCGTGGTATTGGGGTGACGGCAAGTTGGTCGGATGAGTTGACGAATGAGATGGAAATGTTGTTAGCTTTGTAGGATTTATAGGAGGAGATGTAATATCAAATCAAGATAATTAGATTGTAATATCATGTGCCCCCTCCAGGGGAGCTACGAATTGCGGATAATCAGTTATAATAAAATTTAAGGACTGACAGTACCGACATTACCAAAAAAATAGTCAAATTATCTTGACTTTCCTCCTTTCTTTTCTCCTGATTCCTGACTCCTGACTCCTAACTCCTGACTCCTGACTCCTCACAACAGTTATTTATAAGTATTCAACCGAACATGATATAAGTCATTACGACTATAAATAATTCGCAGGAAGCAATTTCAGGAGTACGAGAGATTGCTTCCTATCCTGAGAATAAGCACTTTTAAACTTTTCAGCAGGATGTTATATAAGAGTATTTTTCCGTTTTCGCACAGTCTCTGCTACACCACTACCAATTTTTTCAGATGCCTTTTGAACCTACAGTTCCATAGGAACTGCTCCCGTTGCTTCGTTCAAGGCAAATGGTTACGGTTTGTATGACATGACGGGTAACGTTTGGGAATGGACTGCCGACTGGTATCGGGTTGAACGAAAGGATATGGCTCATAGCGTTAATCCAGAAGGCCCCAGACAAGCCGAAAGTTTTGACCCAAAAAAACCTGCCGAGGGTGCCGTACACGTCATTAAAGGTGGTTCTCACCTCTGTGCGCCCAACTATTGCAGTCGATACCGTCCGGCGGCACGAGAGTCGCAGTCACCGGATACTGGAACCACTCACATTGGGTTTCGCCTTATCAAAAATTAAGAATGAAACCCTTTTAGGGCAAGAAACACTTGTCTGAATCTAAACTGAAATGACTATAAACCTCTGGCTAAAGCCAGAGGTACTGATAACTGAAATAACAACAATTAGAAAAGCTGGAATTAGAGACTTCCAAGAAATAAATTCTTAAAAAAGAAGGGCTAGAAGAGGGAATAAAAAAATGAAAAGAATAAAGAAAAATCCAGCAAGCAGTCAAACAAATAATTGCGTCTAATTCCGAGAATATTCCGAGAAGTTTCACCAGAAATTCAGACTCAAATTGAACATCTATTTTTATAAAAATTAGACTTATTAGGAGAAGAAATATTCGATCTGACAACTATGGAAAATCTGGAGAATTGGTTAGAAAGTCAAAGAGAAAATGATTAAAATAACAAGGTGATATGGGAGAAGTAATCGGGGCTTCGCTTTCGGCAAAGGAATAGCAGATTAGCATATTCAAAAGTATAGCATTTATAGCAGTCCCCAGGGAAGTTAGGGTATGCTCAAAATATTAAATTTAGTCACAGCAAAAATTTAACTTTTGACTTTTGACTTTTGACTTCTGACTTGAGCTATACCAGCTATAGTTGAAACAAATTTTTAACTTTTAACTTTTAGCTTTTGAATTAACTATGACAAACACTCCAGAGAATCCTAATGATCAAACCCACCTTTCCATCCCTAGAAAATGGAGACGAATAATAATTATTAGTGGTCTAGGATTAGGTACTGTTTCAGTGGCAGGGGGAATAGCAGGAATTTGGTTTGTACAGAATAAATTGGCCCCAATGATTAGCCATAATCTCACGAGACTAATGCAAAGACCAGTTCAAGTGGGAGAACTGAAAAAGTTTGGCCTCGGTTATATAGAATTTGGCCCTTCGTCCTTACCTGCGACCTCAACTGACTCAATTAGTGCCTCTACAGAAGTAGTTAAAGTCACATTTCCTCTTGGACCAATTTTATTTAGAACCCTCAAACTGGATATTACATTTGGAGAGTCTCAAGCAGTTGTACAGCAAGAAGCTAATGGTTCATTTGCCATACCACAATTGGCAGAGTTACCTCCTCCACCATTAAATATTGACATTGAAGAACTAAGTTTTCCAGAACTAAATGTTAGTATTAAGCCGTCGGCAAAGGGAAACTCTTCTAATCCAATTCTATTGGATTTAAGTAACACGGATGTTGGTTCTAAAGATAAAGGAGAACGCTGGTTAGTAAATCTTAATGGCAAGGTTATAGATGGTGGTAATTTTAAGGTTAATGCTGATGCTAATCTCAAGACTTCTGAAATTAAAGCTAATGTTGTAGCCAAAAAATTGCAACTGCCAATATTTGCTCCCTTAGCATCCGCAGTAGAAAATATTCCTGATATAAATTTACGCAGTGGGGAGTTAGATGCAAACCTCCGCGCTCAAGTTAAAATAGCTGAGAATATTGCAGATATTGTGCAAGATGTTAGAGGAAGGGTTAGCTTACAAAAATTTCAGGCGAGTAGTAGTCTTATTAGTAATATAGTTAACCTGAATACAGTTGCTAATGTTGCTTGGCCAAAAGTTAATGTCGAAAACTTGGATGCGAACTATGGGGATATTGGGTTAAAAGTCCGAGGTGCAGCGGAAACAGCAAGAGACTTAGACTTAGAAAATATTAAACTTGATTTGCAGGCGGAAGTTTTGCCTGTTACTTTCGACACTCTGTTTAATACTGCAACAAGAGAAATTAATTTACTCTCTAATAACATTACATCAGCAGAAAACAGAAAGCAACTTCAAGAAATTCGTAGTCAAATTCAAAATATTAGACCTTTATTGGAAGGGAGAGTCAAAACTGATGTTAACCTTTCTGGAAGTTTACTTAAACCAGTGGTGTCAGGAAAAATTGAGACTACTGAAATTACAAGAGTTGACAGGTTAAGGTTTAGAGATATCGCTACTAATTTTACTATTAGTCCGCAGTTAAACCAACAGTTTCAACCACTTAATGTCACTGCGAATTTCTCTGACTTAGAAATTAACCCAGTAGTTGGGGGGAAAATAAGTGGTAAAGGAAGCATTTCTGAATTCAAAATTCAAAATTCAAAAGTCAAAAGTAAGAAGTTAGAAGTTGGAAGTCAAGGAGTTATTTCTGAATTCAAAATTCAAAATTCAAAAGTCAAAAGTAAGAAATTAGAAGTTGGAAGTCAGAATTCAGAAGAAACTCGTAGGGGTTTGGTCTCCAAACCCTCCTCCAAACCTTCCTCCAAACCCCAAAAGACATTTAACCCAATAGTTGACTTAGACTTGCGGGTGCAAAATTTACCTGTGGAAGCGATCGCTCAACAATACGGCATTACCTCACCTGTTCCTATCGGTGATTTTTCTACGGATGTTAAAATTGCTGGTGCGCTGGAAACTCTCAAAGGGCAAATTCAATGGCAGTTACCAAAAGCAGTTTATCCTTTGAGTGGTGCGGTTGATATTATTAATAGTCAAGCAAATATTAAAAATACTATTGTCAAAATTGGTGGCGGAACAGTTAATATTAATGGCAATGCTAACTTGGAAAATTGGAAAATTAATGCTACTGCTAATCAAATTAATTTAGATAATTTAGAACCTTTACAACCTTTGGGTTTACCATCAGGATTAGAAGGTATTGTTAATGGGAAAGCAAATTTTTCTGGTCTGACAAGTAAGTTTTCAATTAATAGTATTAAAGGAAATGTGAGAGGGCTAGCTAATCTTGCTGGCGGTCAAATTAATCTGAATGGTGAAGTAAATGATGGTAATTGGCAAGGAAAAGGAACAGCTACTCAACTTAGTTTAAGTAGTTTAGAAAGAATTGCTAGAAATTCCGATATTCTTATCAGTCCTAATCCAATATTATCTGGTAAAACTGATGGAAGAATTAATGGTGAAGCAACTGTATCTGGGAATCTAAATAATTTAAGTTTGGCAGGAGTAACGGCTAATATTGACGGTAATCTTAATCTTGCTAATGGCATAATTAATGCTAGTAGCAAAGTTAATAATGGTGGTTTTCAAGCATTAGTAAATACTGAAGAATTGCCAATTAATCCTTTACTAGATTTAGGCTTATCTGCTGTAAATTCAGGAATCATTACTGACCAGGAACAATTAAATCTGATTAAGACAAATATTCCACGAGTAAAATCTCTCAATGGTCTGCTAAATGGCAAGGTCAATTTATCAGGAAACTTAACTAACCTTGAGCCAGAATTTTTAAAAGAAAATCTCACGGGAAATTTAACGGGAAATCTGAAAATTGAAGCAGGAACAATTAACGCTACAGGTAACTTAAATAGAGGAAGTTTCCAAACCACAGTCAACACAAATCAAATAGCTCTAACTGCTGTAGAAAAATTATTAACCAAAACAGAAATTGTTTCTTTGAGAACCAATATTGTACCAAAAAATACTGAAGGAAATATTCAAGGTGGAGCCACAGTATCTGGAAATATTAATAATTTAACTCCTGAAGGAATTACTATTAATGGAGATGGCAAAGTCGTTATTGCTGGAGGAACAATTAACGCTGAAGGAAAATTAAATCAAGGAAATTTTCAAGCCTCAGTTAATAGCAGTAAATTAGCAGTAAATCCACTTTTAGATTTAGGGGAGTCAATTTTAACATCCGGTTTAATACCAGTCGAACCTAATCAAATCCAAACTATACAGACTCAAATTCCGACTGTTAAATCTTTAAATAGTCAAGTAAATGTAAATGCTAATTTTTCTGGAAGTTTAACAAATTTATCTCCAGAAGCAATAACCGCGAATACTAAAAGTAAGATATTTATTGATGGTAATGAAATTGATATTGATGGAAGACTTAATCAAGGCAATATTTTTGCTGATGTAAAAACAGACAAAATTGGTTTACGCCGTCTAGAACAAACAATCAGAAAAACTGGTTTAGTTCCTCTTCCCCCTAGCGCAACTTTACCTCCAGGAATAGAAGGAGAACTTTTTGGCAATCTCAGCATATTTGCTAACTTAAATAATTTGAATCCCAAAGCCATAGCTGCTGATGGAACTGGAAAATTAATAATTGGAAATAACACAATTAATGCCACAGCAAAATTAGATAAAGGTAATTTTGAAGGAGTAGCGATCGCCGACCCTATTCCTCTAAGTTTTGTCAAAAAAATAGCTAAGGAAACAGGAGTAGTACCCCCAGAATTTTTAAGTTCTTTAGACACAATAAATGGGAATATTCTTGGCAATGCAAAAGTAGCTGGAAATCTAGATAATTTAAACCCAGAAGCCATAGCTGCTGAAGCAGAAGGAAAACTAATTTTTGCTGAGGGTGGAGCGGTAAATATTAATGGGGAATTAGTCGGTCAAAAATGGCAAGCTGTTGTAGTAGGAGACCAAATTCCTTTAGAGCAATTTTCCGCAGCAATAGAAAAACAAGAACAGGCAAAACCAGCCGTTGCTGCTATTAGACAAGCTAAACAATTATTAGGGCAAGCCGAAAATTTACCTGTAATTGGAGGATTATTTAATAGCAAGATTGACTTATCAGGAAGTCTAGCAAATTTAACTCCAGAAGCGATTCAAGCTAAAGCAAATTTAACACTTTCAGAATTGCCAATTATTCAAAAATCTTTCAATGGTTTGTTTAGCTGGAATCAGAAACAAATAGAAATAGAAAAAGTTACTATTCAGCCAGAAGTTAGTGCGAATGGAACAGTAGGTGTAGATTTTCCAGCACAAAAACCTCCCACTATTTCTGGAATTAATATCAACGTTAATTTATCAGATTTTAATTTAGCATCTCTGCCAATAGACAAATTGACAGAAGATTTACCTATAGAAAAAAGAGGTGAATTATTAACAGGCAAAGTAAACTTTAATGGTAAAATTATCGGTGAATCTATTGCGGATTTAAACTTAGTTGGTGATGTAGCTTTGAGAAATTTAGCAGTAAATGCAGTAGATTTTGATTCCGAATTATCAGGTACATTAAACGCAGGAATTACTCAGGGAGTAAACGTTAAAATTGCTGGTAATAATGACAGCCTAGAATTAGTATTAGATGAGACATATTTTCCCACTGCTTTCTTAGTTAAACGCGACAAAGCAAAACTCGCAGGAGTTACCCAAGGAGAAAACTTTTTAGTAACATTAGAAAAATTTCCTCTTGGTTTATTAGGTATAGCACCAGCAGAGCAATTTGGTATCGGTGCCGTTTCTGGAGAAGCATCAGCAAAAATAGCTCTATCTAATTTGAGAACATTCGATATTAACAAAATCGCAGCAAACGGAAATTTAGAAGTAGCAAAACCAAGCATTGGTTATATAGATGCTGAAAGTTTCACCGCCAAAATAAATTATGCAGAAGGGAAAGCAAATCTTAATGACGGCACATTATTATTAGGTGAAAGTCGATATGTGTTACAAGCAATGGTTGATATTAATTCACCCACTAATCCCAAATTTGCAGCGACTCTCAATATAGAAAAAGGAGAAGCACAAGATATTTTGACCGCCCTCCAATGGTTTGACTTAGAAGACATTGGGCGAGGTATAGCAACTCCAAATTATGCTAGTGCAGCAGATATGCAAACATCAGCAGCAGGGTTTCCAGAAAATACACCAGTAATGATGCAGTTGCGTCGGTTTGCCGAAATTCAGGTATTGCTGAAACAACAGCAAGAAAGCGAACAACCAAATACTCCCATACCAATACCACCTCTTGCCGATCTAGATATCACTTTTTCGGGAGAAGTAATGGCAAAAGGATCTTTGCAGTCTGGTATTGATGGGAAATTTGATATCAAAGGTAGTGGTTGGAATTGGGGAACTTACAAAATAGATAATTTTCTCGTACAGGGTAAGTATGAAAATGATATTTTAACAGTCAAACCTTTAGAAGTGAAAGCAGGAGAAGCATTCTTAGCTTTTAATGGAGACTTGAGTCTAGAAAATCAAAGTGGTAAATTACAACTCAAAAATCTAGACTTGGCAGAAATACAAAAGTTTGCCCAGAGTTATGTACCGCCCAATATCAATATTACAGGAAAGTTGAATTTAAACACAGAATTAGGGGGAAATTTTGAAGATCCGAGAGCTATAGGTGACATCAATATAATAGATGGAACCTTAAACGAAAAACCTATTGAAAACGCCAAAACAGATTTTAGTTACAGAGCAGGACGACTGCGTTTTGGTGGAGGTCTTTCTATAATTGGAGACCCCATTTTATATAGAGGTGACGTACCCATTGAATTACCATTCGCTACAGTTTCCGCAGGCAGCGATATAATTAACGTCAGTGTCAATGTTAAAAATGATGCCTTCCAAATAGTAAATATTTTAACCGATCAGGTAACTTTAGACTCAGGTAAAGGAGATGTGTTGTTGAAGCTAAAAGGAACATTACAACAACCACAAGCAGAAGGATATGCCAAATTTGTAGATGTTAGTATAACTGCAGCAGCATTTCCCGATCCTCTAACAGACTTAGAAGGTACAGTGTTATTTAATGGCGATCGCATCAAAGTCGAACAAATTCAAGGAAATATTAGTGATGGTGTGGTTGAAGTTACTGGAGTATTACCACTTCTTGAACCTTTAGGTAGCGAAGATCCAGATATCAATAACCCCCTAACAATTACTCTAAACAAACTTAACGTAGACTTTCAAAAAGCCCTTCAAGCTGGTATTAATGGTAAAGTAGTAATTACAGGTGCAGCTTTGCAACCAGACGTTGGTGGTAACGTAGAAGTATCCCAAGGTAAGATATTTTTAAATGAAGCAGCAGGTTTAGCTGGTGACTTTGCTGCTACTGAACAAAATCAAACAGATGCAGCAAGCTTTGGTTTGGGAGAATTTGAGATCGGTCTGAATAATTTCCAAGTCACTTTAACAGATCGCCTACAGATGATTAGTCCAGGACTAGCTAATTTTCAAGCCATAGGTGATTTAGAGATAAATGGTACCCTCAGCGATATTCGTCCTAGCGGTACAATTAACTTAGAAGGAGGTACAATTAATTTATTTAGTACAAATTTGCGTTTAGACCGTAGCTACAAAAATACAGCTACATTTATTCCGAATAATGGACTTGATCCCATGCTAGATATACAGTTATTAGCATCAGCATTTGAAACAAGTGGTTCATCAGCGATAAGATCGAGTTCGGCATTTTCTGCAGAAACAATAGATGCTCCATCACCAGGAATTTTGAATAGTAGTCAGAGAATTAACATTATTGCTAAAGCAACTGGACCGCTATCAGAATTAGAAGATAACCTAGAGTTAACCAGTTCTCCGCAGCGGACAGAGACACAAATAGTCAGTTTATTAGGTGGTAATATTGTTGATACTCTTAGTGCCGACAGAAATTTAGCATTAGCAAATGTGGCAAGTACCGCTCTATTGAGTAACATACAACAGGATATTATTGAAGTAACTGGATTAAGTGAATTTAGGATATTTCCTGCGACTATTCCTAGAAGTGGGTCGGAACGCGCTAACAGTTTAGGTTGGGGTCTAGAGGTTGGTATTGATGTAACCAATAAACTTGGTATATCCGCAACTATACTTGAAGCATCAGAGTTGTCTTTAGATTATCAAATTAATAATAAAGTGCGTCTCCGTGGAGGTAGTAATTTTGATGATAATGCTGTGTTGTCAATTCAATATGAAACGAGATTTTGATTTAGCATTTAGCAACTTTTGTGCTTAATATTTAATGAAAATAATGTTACTACCGAATTTGAAAATGGAAAAACTGTCGAAGCAGACCTACTTATTGGAGCTGATGGCATAAATTCTAGAATTAGAGAAATATTAATAGGTGATGGACAACCTACATATTCTGGTAGTATGTGTTGGCGTGCTATTGTTGACTATAGAGAGGAACTACTATTACCCGATGAAGGTCTAATAATTAGAGGAGAAGAAACTGCAATGATTTTGTACCCTCTGGGTGAAGAAAAGATGAACTGGTCTGCTGGCAAACTATTTCCAGAATCTTTTGTCTCTCCTAGTGCTGCTGAAGTAAAGTATCGTGTTCTCAAAGAATTTTCTAATTGGATGAAACCAATACTAGAAATGATAGCAGAAACAGATGCTGAAACTATTTTAGAAGCACCTATCTGCAAAAGACTGCCATTAAAGCAATGGAGTTATGGTAGAGTAACATTATTGGGAGATGCCGTTCATGGGATGTCACCAGGAGGAGGTCAAGGAGCTAATACTACTTTTGAAGACGCTTACGAACTTGCTGAATGTTTGTACAATTTCCCAGATTTACAAACTGCACTTACCAACTACGACAAACGTCGTATTCAACGTACAGTAGTTATTCAAAACTATAGTGAGAAGATGGAGAAACTTGCTTATCAAAGCATCCAGGAGCCAAACAAACAGTCAGAGCAAAATTTTGCAGAGTTTGAAAGTTGGTTATTTGATTACGATCCAACATCAGATTCGCGTCTGAAAGCTTGGCAATAAAGAGTTACAGTCTAACAACAAATAGCCAAATACCAATACTAATATGAACCTGAAATTCCCCCCAGACAAATCTACTATTTTGCCCTTGAAAGCAAGTATATTAACACTTTTAGCTATTATACCTCTTGTATCCATAAATGGACAGGAAAAAGATGTGTTGGCTTTAACAAGCGATCGCTACCTTGTCAGTTTCCGAGCCTAACTATTGGACAATAGTTAAATTGATGCTCAAAACAGAGTAATCAGGCGATCGCTACCTTGTCAGTTTCCGAGCCTAACTATTGGACAATAGTTAAATTGATGCTCAAAACAGAGTAATCAGGCGATCGCTACCTTGCCAGTTTCCGAGCCTGACTATTGGACAATAGTTAAATTACAGCCTATTCCATGTAAGTGTGGTACAGTGATTATAATAGATTTGCGTATGGAAAAATGAAAACTTAATTCCATACTTCAAAAAGTATTTAAAATACTATTGCCAGTGTCCCTATCAAGCTGGAATACCCTGTAATTATCAAAACGTAAGGATTCAGGCGATCGCTACCTTGTCAGTTTCCGACCCTGACTATTGGACAATAGTTAAATTGATTATCAAAACGTAAGGATTCAGGCGATCGCTACCTTGCCAGTTTCCGACCCTGACTATTGGACAATAGTTAAATTGATTATC
>JBCDJM010000188.1:0-15072 GCA_038747755.1 Cyanobacteria bacterium P01_H01_bin.35 | reverse complement strand
AACGCCAGTATAAATTTAAGAAATGCGGTCGGCTTGACCGTCAATGCCTGTGGATGAGTAACCGCCGACGGCCTCAGTAGAAGCAGGAAGTAAACAGTAAAATGTCAGATTATGACGTTTTATATCGGTTTTATGAAGCAGAAAAGGTAAACCTGTTAAACCTCCGCGATTCAAGAGTAGAAAATCAAAGCAAACTGCTAGGTTTACAAAAGGAGGTTTGAAAGTTGGCCAACACAAAGTTTATTTAGCCAAGATAGGAAAGCTGAAAATAGTTTGGTCAAGAGAGTTACCTGCTGCTCCATCGTCAGTAACAATAATCAAAGATTCAGCTAATAGATATTTTATCAGCTTTGTAGTAGAAATACAACCAGAAATCTTATCTCAAACTGATAGTTCAGTAGGTATAGATTTAGGTATCAAAACTTTTGCTACATTAAGCAATGGTATAAAGTTTGAGGCTCCTAAACCACTAAAAAAACGAATTAAGAAGTAGCCTCTTTCAGAGGAGCTGCGCTAACGAAAGTTAAGTAAGTCATTATCTCATAAAACTAAGGGGTCTAAAAGGTATGAACAAGCGAGACTAAGAGTGGCTAAATTTCATGCCAAGCTAAAAGATACAAGGGACGATTTTCTACATAAACTATCCACTAAAATAATTAGTGAAAACCAAACAATTGTTTTAGAAGATTTGTTTGCGAAGCATTCCGAAGGAAACGTATCTGGAATGGTGAAAAAGCGGTGCGTCCCCGCGACGACGTTTCGCTGCGCGACATGTTTGCGGAGCATTCCCTATACGAAAAAGCGTTAGCGAGAGCTACCGTAGCAAGAGGCAGCTCCTCTGTAAGAGGCAAGTCGCAAGGGAACCTGCACCAAGAGACCGTAAATTATCCAGAGCAATATATGATTTAGGTTGGCGACAATTCCGAACGCTTTTAGAAGGAAAAGCAGAAAAATACGGTCGTGATTTTAGAGTGATTAGTCGTTGGGAGCCAACATCTCAAACTTGCTCATATTGTGGATTCACTCGTTGGAAAATTAGACCTTTCAGTAAGAGAATGGGAATGTCTCAATTGTGGAGCCAAACACGACCGCGATGAAAATGCAGCAATAAATATATTAGTCGCGGGCGGGCAGTCCGAGACACTAAACGGACGTGGAGGCAACTGTAAGACTAATGCCAAAGTAGCAGCAGCCTATGAAAGGTCAACCCGCCGAGGAGCTAAGGCTCGGCAGGAATCTCCGTGCCTTTAGGCCGGGGAGGATGTCAAAGCAGAATATTGATTTAATAGAGCATTGACTTAATCAAAGAATAATGATATAATTATTCAAAAATCATACCATTATACTGCATTTAACCATACATGAAATCCATTAAAACTAAGCTCAAACTGAATAACAAGCAGAAAAGGCTCTTTGCTCAAAACGCAGGTTATTCCAGGTGTTGTTACAACCGAGAGTTAAGTTTGTGGAATATAGTCTAATGCACTTTACTAGAGCTGCTTTAACTTTGAGCAAACTTGCTACCAGGCTCAAATCTACTCGCAAAAACTTGAATATCTCCTCTATGTTGCCAACTCAGTTGGCTTTATTGCTTGGTATTAGTGTGTCGATTATGGTGGCTTGGCGCGTTAACGAGATCGAACAATCTCAGCAGCGCGATCGCTTTAGTCGCAAAGCCGACAATCTGGGTTTCGTCCTACAGCAAAGTTTTGACAATGCCTCCTTAGTAACTAAGGCCATAAGTGGCTTATTTAGTTCAATGGACACAATCACTGCAGAGCAGTTTGCACAATTTTCAACTTATCTGCTGCCTAATTCTCCCGGCATTCTTAGCGTGGGATTCGCCGAATATGTCCCTCATGCACAGCGGTTGGAGTTTGAGGCCAGACTAGGCCAGCGGGGAGCTAAATATCCATTTATTTGGCAAGGAAGCCATAACCCAGTTCCACAGCTCGAAGAGTATATCGTCACTACATATATTGAACCATTTGACCAACGTCAAGACCTCTTAGGTTATAACCATAGGGGCGACTGGCAGCGAAGTTGGGCAATTGACCGGGCGCGACAAGGACAGGTTATGAGCACCACTAACCAAGTTCAGTTACCAAAATCAGGTTATCTAGCTACCAAAGGCTTTGTCGTTTATCAGCCCATTTATCAGAACAACGAGCAAGATGAAGCTGAATTTGTGGGTGTTGTTTACAGCACATTTAATGTTGAAGATGTCATTATAGCTGCAATTAGAGATCTAGATTGGCTAAATGTGAGCTTTTATTTATATGACCTTGATATCGATCGCCTAGATTCCGCCTTGATCAAAAATCTGAAATCTCTAGACGATCGCTTGGCAATCGCCTACCATAGCGATAGCCAGGCGATTGTCACCAACCCAGATGCCCCTGAAATAGTCAAAATTAACCATCATGTTATTGCCCAAGGGTGTCCTTATGGACAAGATTGGACAGCTTGCATCCGGACTTTAAACCTGGGTTGGTCTGAATGGTCAGTTGTGCTGTTACCACCCCAACCCTCAGTGCATCATTCGGTGTGGAACACACTTTTGATTGGTTTGTTGTTGACGTTAACCCTAACCCTATACCTGTGGATGTTGTGCAAGCGGGCGCAACAAAACGAAAAGCTCGTGCAGGCAATCCGAGAGGCTCGTACTGACCCACTGACAGGTTTAGCAAATCGGCGTGAATTTGAGCATCAGCTCAAAGCAGCGATTTCAATTCCCTCAAAACCAGCATATTGCCACGCTCTCTGCTGTATGGATTTAGATCGCTTCAAAATTGTCAATGACATTTGTGGCCATGAGGCTGGCGATCGGCTGCTGTGTGAAGTTAGCCAACTGCTTCACCAACACATTCGTAAAACCGATGTGCTGGCTCGGATGGGGGGCGATGAGTTTTCTTTGTTGCTGTATCACTGCTCCCTGTCTGAAGCCCAGGATGTTACCAAAAAGATTTTGACTGCAATTACCGAGTTTCAGTTCAAATGGCAGCAAAAAATCTTCCATATTGGCATAAGTATTGGGCTTACTGAAGTTACTCCCCAGGCTACGGATGAAGCAGAGCTAATGCGTCAGGCTGATAAGCTTTGTTATATAGCCAAACAAGATGGTCGTAATCAGATCGTCACATTCGATCCGGATAACCACCAAGCTAAAACGCAAACGAGTGGTATTGTGTGGCTCAGTTGGCTAAATGATGGATTAATTGACGATTTTTTACAGCTCTACTGTCAGCCAACCTTGGCCTTGAAACCTAACTCAAAGCATAACTATGTGGAGATTTTGCTGCGACTACGCGATCGCTCCGATATATCAATTTCCGTTTACGACTTCATTCAAGATGCTGAACGCTATCAACTAATGCCGACAATTGATCGCTGGGTTATACAGACATTTCTACATTACCTTTCCAACTGGAATAGTGCCACCAATATTGTGAGTCTTCAGCCAGCTAATATTTATGCGATTAACTTATCTGCATCTACACTGAGTGACGAGACTTTTCTTGATTTCTGTCAAGCGCAGTTTCAAACCTATCAGATCCCCGCTAAAACAATTTGCTTCGAGATTACTGAAAGTGTAGCGATCGCTAATGTTCATAAAACTAAACAGCTAATTTCAAAGCTACAGCATTTGGGATGCACCTTTGCGCTAGATGACTTTGGCAAAGGTATGTCGTCATTTGCTTACCTGCGGGATTTACCGATTGACTATCTGAAAGTTGATGGTTCATTCATCGTCAATTTAGA
The DNA here is from genome assembly GCA_038747755.1 of Cyanobacteria bacterium P01_H01_bin.35. Lineage (GTDB taxonomy): Bacteria > Cyanobacteriota > Cyanobacteriia > Cyanobacteriales > Microcoleaceae > Trichodesmium. The sequence continues at coordinate 11,310 of JBCDJM010000188.1, read as the reverse complement.
AGGCGACAGCACTGGATACGACATTGTTAATGCAATTACCCAGATTGGACGAATCTTAAACGTAAAAACTATAGCTGAATTTGTTGAAAACAGCACCCTGCTTAACAAAGTTAGGCAGCTTGACTTCGACTATGCTCAGGGCTATGAAGTCACCTATCCAATGCCACTCGAACAACACTTGAGTTTCAAGAATTTAGAATTTAGAATTTAGAATGCGCGAATTACCTATCCTTGAAAAGAAGAGGATTGACGAACAGGAAAATTTTTATTTATTATCCCCTATCCAAGGGGCAGGGCTGTTTCATTCTTGGTTAAGACTCCAGGGGAGCAGGGGAAAATTTTCCACAAGGGTACTATTGATTTTCCCCTTTCTTGATCCCTCAATAGTTTTGGTGTGGCAATTGATTTTTCAGGAATTCCGTTGATTTTACTGATATTCTTTGGGAGCTTTCCCCTCCCTTCACCCCTGAAAATCGACAGTTTTTCCTAATTTTTCCCCAAATTCCGGATATTTGTGCCCCCAACTCCCCTTAATTGATTATTTATTTGGCGAATGAAACAGCCCTGCTATCAAGGGGAGGCTTTAAACCACAATATTCCGGTAAACTAGCGCTAGGTCATAACTAATTGGAAAGAATTACTTAGGGCTAGCTGATTACAGCCCTTTTCAGATGGATAAACCACATCGTCACAACCAAAACCTTGTAGGGACGTTCCATGGAACGTCCCTACTGTGGTCTACTCAAATGAAAACTGCTGTAATTAGGGCTGGCTGAATAAATCTAAAAGTATTGACGTATAAAGGTTTTAGCATTGTTAGGTCTGGAAAAAGTTCCTAGTTTTGAGCATAAAGCAGCTCAAAAAGTTAGGATTTTGGGCGCATAGTTGAGCTAAAAAATTACTCTCCTAAACTCCTCTACTCCCCTACTCCCCCGCTCCCCTACTCCTTAAAAAAGACTTTTGAGCGCAAACCCTAATTATAAAAGCATTGGCAAATAAAGGTTTTAGCCTTATTTATGTCTGGAAAAAGTACAGATTTTCAGGTCATTGAGGTTCAAAAAATCAGCATTTTGGGGTCAAGGGAGGTAGACAAATCAAGAAACTATCCAATAGGACGATCTCTTTTATAACTCCTATTTATACTGACTCTTAACTATTCCTTCCATACCTGGTGAGAATACTTCTGTTGATAGCCTAATGTTATCTTTTAAGAAACCGACACTTTTGAAACCTCGTGATTATTTTCCATAAAATCTGAATAAATAGAGGTGCCTCTAAGTAAATTTGTCTATCTATTCTGTGCTGCTCTTCTGTACGATCAAACTTCCAGTAACTGCTTATGTACATATTTTTTTGTTCAATATTGCGTGAATTCTTCATGTAGTGCCTGATTTTCTTCATGCTCTCAAACTCACAAGCTACCCAAATATAGGGATTTCCATCTTTCCAAGAAAGAGCTTTTACTGCATCTAACAAGGCATCTGAATTTTCACCTGGTTTATTGTTAATAATCCACTTAACAGTGATTCCATCAGGCACTTTGAGAGTTTGTTTGTCTAATTCACTTATAACCTCTATTACAGCATAGCCTTGAGCATTTTTTGGTAGTTGTTCTAAGTTACAACATAGTGCTGGCAGCCCTGACATATCACCTGCCAGCAAAAACCAATCAGATTGATTATTAACAAGCTTTGTAGACCCCGGACCAGCTATTAATATCTTGTCACCGGGTTTTGTTAATTCAGCCCATGTTGAGGCAGGTCCACCTTTATGACCATGTAGAGAAAATTCAATGATTAGTTCATTTTCTTCTCGGCTAAATGATCGAATGGTATAAGTCCGCTTTAAATGCTTTTTTTCTTCAACCCGATCTTTATCATTTATTGCTTGACCATCATTAGAAAATAAGAACTTTACATAGCCACTCTCTTGATTCTCAGGAAAATCAGCTAAATCATCGCCTGTAAAAATCACTCTTTGCAGATGGGGAGTGATTTTCATTGACTTTTTTACAACTATCATTCGATAATTTGTTTTAGACATATTCAGTGCCAAAAAGAGAAATTATTTACATAAATACTATCATTACTTTTGTGTAAATAATAATTATTCTTAATTAACATTTGTATGTTTAAAAATATATTAAAATATTAAATTTACTTTTTCGGCATTGGTAATTGATGGGATGATTTTTTACTAGGGGTGATACCCATCACTTACTCTGGTTAAAGATTTACAGGTATTAGAAACAGATTACTCTTAAAGTTTCATCCCTTGATTTACCAACACCAAAATTTTGCCTATGACAATCCCACACTATACCAATCTCGGCTGTGCGATTCGTGAAGTCTGCCATGCTTGGTGTGAAGAGCAAGGCTATACCGATCCCTTTTGTCGCAATGGGGAGTGGTGGGCATATCCTCCTAATGGTGTGATGCCTGTGCAAATCAAAACAGTTATAGGAACAAGTTGCCAGCGCCAAATTCGACTAGGGCAATTGACTCTATTTATCTATCCGGACGGCTCCTTAGCCCCTGAGCCTGAGTCAAATCCCGATTGAAAAATCTCAGCGCTTTTCAGATTAATAAAGTACATCATTAAAATAAGCAAAACTTTGTAGAAAGCTTTTAAAGAAAATAGCTTGCTGAAGCCGTCATTCACATCCTCACAATCCGCTAAGGTATTTGGTATAGAGTCTCGCCATTTTTGGAATAGCTCTCAATCCAGAAAATTCAAATCCCCCACCTTTTAAGACAATCTCACCTTTTGGACTGTCGAAAGTTAAAATCATTTGGGCATCACCTTCTTTTACTTGAAGGTCTATCTGTAATTCACTAAATAAATCATTGAGATTTTTTGGGTTGGGAAAGCTAAGAGCTAATGACTTGAATGAGCATTCTTTTACTGCGTCTAATCTTTTAGGGCGACTATTCCATTGGATTATACATGGCCTTTCACTATTGAAGCCTCTACCTATAATTGCTCTTTTATAGTCGATAATATCATCATCTCTTTTGTAAGAAATATCTTCAATACGTTCTAATCTAAAATCATATTTTTCAATAATTGATTTTGCTAGCTCAAAATTATGTGTTCCAATGTACCAGAAAAAGAGACTAGGTACTTCAAAATCCTTTAGCATTTGTTTGATTGGCTGAAACCCTTTGTGATTTTGGTTTGGTCCAATAATCTCCAAGAAACAATTCTTGCCCAAGTTAAGTGCTGCACTCCAATACCATTGGTCTGGTTCCGGCTCGACTAAAGATGGTTTCACCCCTGTAAGTTCTGTAATCCATTCTACACCTTCCTCCGTATCTTTAACGCCCACTGCAATGTGGTCAACGCAATGACCATTATCGAAATTGATTATTGAATTCATTTTTATTTCCCTATATCTTATTTCTGCGTAAGTCCTGAATCAATTACATAAAGGATAGTCCAGAGCAACAATCAAATAAGCCTCAACCTGCGTACAATCCTTGCAGCAGAGATACTGAAAATAAACTCCTGACGGATTTGCTTCCACAAAAACTGGTAAAGATTCATTATCTTTACCTAAATACTGATTAGTAAGACTGCTTTTTAGACAGCGATCGGCTCTTCCCACATAAAGCATTGAAAATGGTTTCAGCTCTTTCGGATCGTCTCGATAACGAATTAGGTAAACTCCAGGAAGAGAATCTGGCATCTGATCGATCTCGCTGGGATGGAAGTGAAACAGAGGACTCCATCCTAGCGCTTCTAGAGGTCTTCCTAAGATTTCCTGGATTGACAAAGATTCAGGGCGTTGATAATTGTCCATAATCCTAAACAGATCAATACTTCAGAGAAAGATTATAACAGCTACGAATGATCCCAATCTCGCTTAATACCTTTACGTTGATTGAGAAACCGATCAATTGACATCGCTGCAATACACCCATCTGATGCTGCGACTACTGCCTGCTGAAAGGGTGTATTCCGAATATCGCCAATCGCCCAAACTCCCTCTACATTGGTTGCCATCATTTCATCTACTTTAACACCGCCATTCTCACAATATGCGATTTGAGGACCAACGTAGTCTGTAATCGGTCTCGAACCACTTTGATAGACAAAAACCCCCTCAACTGGCAAAGAAGTTGCTTCTGATTCTCCTCTGGTTTTCATCAAAATACTCGTGACCCCTGACTCATTGCCCTGGATTGCATTCAGGCGGGTAAAATTCCAATGCTTTACATTTGCTTGACTCAGCAATACCTGAACATGAGCATCTTCCTGCTGTGGTTCATTATTTGTCAGCCAGTGAACAGTAGACGCAAATTTGGTTAAGAACTGAGCTTCTTCGACTGCCTCTGGATTAATTCCATAAACGGCGACTTCTTTTTGGCGATAAAATGCACCATCGCAAGTTGCACAGTAGCTTACGCCCCGACCTAGAAATTCTGATTCCCCTTTAAGGGAGGATGTACGACCCATGGCACCTGTAGCTAAGACAAGCGATCGCCCGACAAAGGTTCCTTCTGGAGTATAAACCTTCTTGAATGCTCCTTCTACATCAATGCCAAACACCTGTGCTCGCCGATAGTCGGTACCAAAAGATATAGCCTGCTCTCGCATCTCATCTAGCAACGCATTCCCACTTATATCACCTGCTACTCCAGGATAGTTGGCAATTTTATGGGTAATCGCCAGTGCCCCCACTGCTGGATTCTTGTCCAGAATTACCGTCTTTAAATCTGCACGAGAAGTATATAGGGCACAGCTACAGCCAGCTGGGCCACCGCCAATGATAACTACATCAAATTCATAAGTTTCCAAAATCTATAGTCCTCGATAATAATACTTCTGAGATTTAAGTATATCTTAATGATGCCCCTAGTCCACGAAAATAAATATTGTAGTGGTAGTGTACTACCGGCAACCAACTGCCCAAGTATAGAACCCCTGAAGGAATCTATTTAAAATTATAGATTGAGAGTAGGGGAGTGGGGGTAGGGACGTTTGCATTTTTGTTATGCAACGTCCGTACGGGAGTTTGGAGAGATGGGGAGATGGGCAGATGGGCAGATGGGCAGATGGGGTGTATTAGATATCTTCCACTCATCCCACCATCAAATCAATTATTACCCATTTTTTATCAATTAATTCTCCCTCCAAGCTATTTCTTGGAGATACCAAATGGCTTCTATAGTAGTTTAACTTAAAAATGAGACTTTTTTCGTCTGAAACTCCCTCATAGCCAGGAAGCTTTGTCTCAATCTCTAAACTGCCACAGACAAATACCATTGATTAAGGTCAAAATGTTAGTTGAGTAGATGTATAAATAGGGAAATAGGGTTTACTGAAAAAGTCTTTTTTTTAGGAGTAGGGGAGCGGGGGAGTAGGGGAGTAGGGGAGTAATTTTTTTCCCAACTCTTGGCGACAATACTAACTTTTTGATTTTTCGGGAACCGTGCATTAAGAGCTGAAAACCTGGTACTTTTTACCGACCTAAAAAGGCTAAAACCTTTATCTGTAGATCCTTTGAGATTTATTCAGCAAGCCCTAAATATTAATGGTGATTCGCATTTGCAGAGCATTCCGTAGGAAATTGCCCCTAACATCAAACAAAATATTACAACCTAAATAAGATTGTTATATGAACCCATCCGACTATTTTTAAAAGCCTTAAATTGAGCTAATGAAAAAATTGTGAAAAATATTAAAAATTCTCTTGGTGGTTTAGTGATATAAACTCATCAATCACCCTGATAGAAATACTTTAAATAAATTTCTACTGCTGTAAAATAACTGCAACTTCTGGCAAAGATAACAACTTTTCATACAAAATATTAGCAAAAAATTCATTGCCAAATACAGAATAATGCCCATCACCTCCCAAGAATAGTGTTTCTACTTTTTCATTAGGCATTATGTTTCTAAATTCAGCAATTAGATCGATATAAATTATGTTGCGTTTTTCTAACTCTATCTGTAGATATTGTTGCCAAAAATCAGATTCATTTCCATAATAGTCAGAACGAGTAGGTAAATAAACCACGACTAATTTACTATTTTTATCTCTATTTATTTCTGCCAATTCCTCAAATATTTTCATGGCTATAGTAGGAGTTTGAGTAACATATTGATTATCACTTTCCAACTTTCTTGGAAAAAATGTTTGCCATAGACCTAAAAATCTTAATTCTTGAATATATCTGGTGCATTCTCTAATTTTTGGAAATAAAAAAGCACCCCTAGGAACAGGAAAATTATGATTAACTAACTCCCCATTTTCTAAAGACAATAATGGTTTCCCATAACCAAAAAAATTTGCACTTTGCATCCGCACAAAATCATCAGTAATAAAAGCAAATATCTGAATGTTATGGTCAAACTTAGTACCATCACGTTTGTACCATAAATAAACTTGGTCAACACCATATCCTCCTTGACCCATATTAATAGTTTGCAAACGCTGATTTATAGATGTTAATAATTGACACCATGTTTGATCGTTGCTAACTCCCAATCCCATAGTGAAAGAATCCCCAGAACAAATTATCCTAACTTTATTAGGGGGAGTATTAATAGTAAAGTCTTGATTATTTCTGAAGGATTGAGAATTTGTCCGAAAATATATCCCCTCACCATACATATTTGGAATATCAACATTAGGAATATTCACCCATCCTAATAATTCATCATATTGAGCGTAAAGATGTGCGGGATTTGGTTTAATTTTGCTGATTCTATAAAACATCAATAAGATACTAGATAGACCTTCAACTAAACTCAATATCACTACAATTAAAATCAGATTAATCGAAACAATTTTGATAATTTTTTTTGTCTGACGTAAACTATTATTTATCATAAGTCTTATAGTTTTGGAGTTTTGGGCATTAGGAAATCTGGTGAAATTGAAACTTAATGGGATCAATCAACATGGATTCTAAATACCTTTTTAAACTTGTCAAAATTTGCCATGGCAAATATTTATATTTGCTCTTTTCTCTTTGGTAAAATTATTAGCATTTTATTGGTTTCATAGTCAAGTCAGTTTAATTTCACTGAGGGGTCTCCTTAATTTTAAGTAAGCTATCACGACTTACTTATCAAGTTTATTCACAGGCAATTATTACCTAATAAAAAGAAACCTAGAAAATTTTCTACTGCTGTAAAATAACTGCAACTTCTGGTAAAGATAACAACTTTTCATACAAAACATTAGCAAAAAATTCATTGCCAAATACAGAATAATGCCCATTACCTCCCAAGAATACTGTTTCTACTTTTTCATTAGGCATTATCTTTCTAAATTCAGCAATTAAGTCAAGATAAATTATGTTGCGTTTCTCTAATTCAACTTGTAGATATTTTCGCCAAGAATCTGATTCATTTCCATAATAGTCAGACCTAATAGGTAAATAAACCACCACCAACTTACTATTTTTATCTCTATTTATTTCTGCCAACTCCTCAAATATTTTTATGGCTATAGCAGGAGTTTGAGCAACATATTGACGATCGGTTTCCAACTTTCTCGGAAACAATGTTTGCCAGAAACTTACGAACCTTAATTCTTGAATATATCTGCTACCTTCTGTAATTTTTGGCACTAAAAAAGAACCTCTAGGGACAGGAAAATTATGATTAACTAACTCCCCATTTTCTAAAGATAATAATGGTTTCCCATAGCCCAAAGACTTTGCACGTTGCATCCGCACAAAATCATCAGTAATAAAAGCAAATATCTGAATATTATGCTCAAACTTACTACCATCACGTTTGTACCATAAATAAGCTTGGTCAACACCATATCCTCCTTGAGCCATATTAATAGTTTGCAAACGCTGGTTTATAGATGTTAATAATTGACACCATGTTTGATCGTTGCTAACTCCCCATCCCATTGTGAAAGAATCCCCAGAACAAATTATCCTAACTTTATTAGGGGGAATATTAATGGTAAAGTCTTCGTTATTTCTAAATGATTGAGAATTTGTCTTAAAATATATCCCCTCACCATACAGATTTGGGATATCAATATTGGGAATATTTATCCATCCTAATAATCGATCATACTGGGTATGGCGTATTTCCGTAATTAGTTGAACTTTACTAATTTTATTAAACAGCAATAATATACTAGATAGACCTTCAACCAAACTTAATATAGCTATTAATAAAACCAGATTAATTAAACCAACTTTGATAATTTTTCTGCTCTGAATAAATCCCATATTATCAATAAATTTTGCAATTAGGTAGATAAGTTTTTCGTAAACATTCAGCTATTAACTTATTCTTTTTGAAGGAATAATCAGAGTTGAAAGATTGAGCGAAAATTAAAAGTTACTCTAATAGAAAATCTGGTTATACAGTAATCGCATTCATTACTTCCTCAACTAAAATATGTTAAGCATGAATACGAATTTAAAAATTTATGCATTTTCATTTCCTTTCTTACTCCTGTACGGTCGATTTCCGTGCCGGAATGCTCCTAATTACGCGGAAAGCGACAGCATTCGGTTTGCGCAGCATTCCGCAGGAAACGAAATCGCCCCTACGACTCCTTACTCCTTACTCCCTACTCCTTACTCCTTACCCCTCAGTAATACGATAACTAATTACCCGGATTCTATATAAAAGCATATTAGCTAATCTTTCTGATTATTATCAAGGAAAAGCTGTTTGCGTAGCATTCCGTAGGAAACGCTAATACCTGAATGCTGACAGTTCCCATCTCCCCATCTCCCCATCTCCCTAAAACCTAACTACTCCGATGATAATTTTGATACTTAATTCTAGCACCAGCCCATTGTAGTTTTTCTCTGAGAGTTTGGAAAAATGAATAATTTTCCCGCAGAATAATAAACTTAGCTTGACAATCTGCCATACGCACATCTACCCTTTGTCCAGGCCAAATAGCAGTAGATAGGACTCCATCTGCCCAAAGTTTAGTAGTTAGATCATGTTCCTGTAAAGGCCAGACGCTAACTATACAACCAGGAGGAAGTACAATAGGACGACTAGAAAGACTTAAAGGACAAATTGGAGTTACAGAAATAGAAGCCATACCAGCGTGCATAATTGGCCCATTAGCAGAAGCAGTATAGCAAGTCGAACCTGTGGGACTTGCAACAATTAATCCATCCCCTTGATATTGATCTACTACCTCACCATCAACTTCTACCTCCAAAATAGAAGTAGGCATCCTGTCAGCAGAAGCAGGTTTAATACAAAATTCATTCAACCCTAAAAAGCGATCACTTGCTGGTTTGAGGTTTGAGCGATCGCCATCAAATACTGCTGACTGTAACATCATTCGTAGTTGTACCGCATAACGGTCTTCAAACAACCTATCCCATACTTTCTCTGTATCCTTGAAATCTTCAAAATTCTCAGTCAAAAAGCCTAAATGTCCTCCCACATTGACTGCTAATATCGGAATACCCTCTGCTGCCAAATGTCTAGCAGCAGCTAATACAGTACCATCTCCTCCTAAAACCACTGCCAAGTCAATTTTCTGAGTGCTGGAGGCAAGAAAAACTGGATAAGGATTGTCTTGTGCTCCACTTGGACCCATCAATACTTGACATCCTCTATTTTCCAATTGTCTAGCACATTGTTCTGCATAATGGCGACTCATATCATCTCTGGCCTTATGAGCAATAATTACTCGTTTAATATCCATAGTTAATATTTTAGATATAAATTATAGCGCTACGCGCAAGTCAAAAGTCAAAAGTAATCTCTGACTAACTTTTTCCTAGGTTAATGCTCCGAAATATAATTTACCAATCTCTGCGTCCTAAATGCTTAGTGCTATAGGATAATTCATGCACAAGTTGTCATTTTATAGGAATAGCCAATAGATAATATGGTTAGTCTTTCTGAAAAACCTCTTTTTTCCTATAACATCTAAATGTTTTGATTGGATTTAGTATGGTTATCAAAAAGTTTCTTTTTGTGAGTAAGTATGATTACTATAGCAATTCCCAAAAAGCGTGAGGTACAAAATTTTAGGTTTGAGGGAACAGGGAACAAAAAGACAAAAATACAACTATACCTCATAACCTTGGAAAACGTTATAAAATGAATTTAATATTAATTATTATCGAAAAATTAATTCAGTGGCCAACACAACTTTCATTTCAGTTATCTATAAGCTGTTGTGTATTTAAACGACTTATTGTTGTGTGGAACATTCAAAGAAAAATCCTTATTACTTCTGACTTCTGACTTCTAACTTCTGACTTGCTAATAGGCATTTTAAATGCGCACTAGCTTACCTCTGGATGAAGCATAAGCTTGAAATACTGAAGTTTCTTTTTTTCATTCCCTTAAAAGGAGAGTTTATTGACTTTATTTTTTAGTCATAGTAAAATAAAAAACCAAATATAGAAAAATTATTAATCTAATAGCAACTTGATATAAAGCAGCTATAATCTACATAGTTGTAGTGTACTATAATTTCTAAAAAATGTTTTCTCACTATAATAGTAGGTTCAAATTTTTAGGAAAATCTGCTTTGCTGCTGTTACTAATCGGCTCTATTTATGGGTGTGAAAAATTTGTTTATCATAATACTACCGATAGTCCGGAAATAACTTTGGCAAAAGTAGAGTCAGGAAATAAATTAATCGCGCAGGTAATAGCACAAGATGGAAGAGGTACAGAGTTTTCAGGATTACCGATTTTAGCATCTTCAAGATTTGAGATTATACCCGATAAACGAGAGGAATTTATTCAATTAATTAATGATATTATTCCCAAAGTAAGAATGAATTCAGGCAATATTAGCTATAGTTTGTACGAGGAGATTAATAATCCTAATTCTTTCCTTATTTTTGAAGAATGGAAGAGTAAAAAATCTTTGCAGAAATTTATAGCGACTGATGCTCATAAAATAAAAGAACAGAAAATCATGGAAATATCTGTTAAGGAACCTAGTTTTAAGATTCATCACTTTCAAAGTATAGATTTTCAACTTTAAAAATAGAAGAAAGCTATATATAATAGGCAATTAGGAGAAATATATAAGTATTTTTGTGGCAAAAGAACTATGTTTATTTTGCTAAGTAAGTCGGCTCAGAAAAACATAAGTATATTTAGTTTTGTAAACAAGCTTGAATTCCAACTAAATCCCCTTTTTGAGTTGAGTTTACATTCTGTTACATAGTTTGGTTTATTTCCGCCAACCTACTTAACTTTCTATGGAAACGGAATATTTAGTTTAATAAGTTAATAGTGTTTAAGTAAGTCGGCTCAGAAAAACATAGGTATATTTAGTTTTGTAAACAAGCTTGAATTCCAACTAAATCCCCTTTTTGGGTTGAGTTT
>JBCDJM010000187.1:0-15072 GCA_038747755.1 Cyanobacteria bacterium P01_H01_bin.35 | reverse complement strand
GCCTCCCCTTTCAAGGAGATAAATAAAAAAAAATCCTTTTAGCCAATCCTATCCGTTTCAAGAAGAGGTAATTATTAATTGTTCATTGTTAATTGCTGAATTGTACCAAATTCAGTTATAAAAAATACCTTATCCCTCATCAGGTTAAACCTAAATTTATTTTCCTCAACCAAAACCTTACTATTATATTAGTTGCACTAGACAAAGTAATAACTAATGATTAATAAGACTCCTAATTATTTTTTGAATAAGGTTAAAAAAAGATAGGTTGATGGGTAGAATAAAAATTTGTAGGGGTTTGCTTGCCAAACCCCTATAAGCTGTTGTGTATTTAAACGACTTATTATTGTGTGGAGCATTAAAAGAAAAATCCTTATTACTTCTGACTTCTGACTTCTAACTTCTGACTTGCTAATACGCATTTTAAATGCGTATTAGCTTATTATACCTGTACCAAATCCAGTTATGATAAATATGTTATCGCTCATTAGATTAAATCTAAATTTATTTTCCTCAGCCAAAACCTGAGTGTTATTTTATTTAAACAGGAAAAAGTGACAACTAATTATTAATAACACTCCTCGCTGATAAAGGCTGACTACCGATCGTATATCCCTATTTATATCTAAATATTAGGCTCTGAAAAGAATATTCTTCCAGACCTAATTTTTGTCTACAACTATGTAATTAACTAATTCTAATTTTTCCTTAGCTTCTTGAGTTAGGATAAAGTCAATAAATTCTTGAGTTCCAGAGGTAGGTTGAGGAGAAAAAACAATCCCAATAGTTTGACTCATTTTATATTTACCATTCTGTATATTAACTTTTTTAGGAAAGGTATTATTAATACTAAGTATATTAATCGTAAATTCTTTTAGCTCTTCCGAGTTCGGTATAACACCAATACTATAAGGTGTAGTTGCTACAGCTTCAAGAATTTCATCGTCTTCTTGAAAAATAATTGCTGTTGATATAACTTGAAGATTTTCTCCTAAAATATTTTCTCGCAAAATCTGCTTTTCTGTTTCATCTTCAGGTATGTCTAATAAAACAATATTAGCATCAGGTCCCCCTAACTCTTTCCAGTTACTAATAGTACCATTGTAGATACCTTGAATTTGCTCGGTGCTAAGATTAGAAACTCCTTTAACATTTTCATTAGTAATCAAAACCAGGAAATTTTTTGCTATGGGTATATATTTAAAATTTTCTGGTGTTTCTACTGCTTTCACTTCTTTACTAATAACTCCAATATTAATTAACCCATCCTTAACACCTCTAATACCTCCACTGCTTTGACTACTAGGCATAAAAGTAAATTCAATGGAGTTATTTTCGTAAGCATCTGCCAATATTTCCATGATCGGATAACCTTCAGAAGAACCACCTATTTTAATTTCTTTCTGGGCAGTTTCTTGGAAGTCGCTATTCCCTGTACAACTCGTCACAGTTGCCACAGTTAATATCCCCATAAATGTAATTAATAAATTTTTCAGTTTCATATACTACTCACAGGTAAATTGCTATATAGTATCATACCCATTTGAATGCTGATAAATATAGGTCAGCAGAGAGTAGGGAATAGGAAATAGGGTGGCTTTAAAAGATATAGACTTTTTGCAAGAGTAGGGAACAAGGAAGCTAAAATCGATCCAAAGATACGAAAAATGATTTTTTAAGTAACTTTTACCGAATTATTAATAATTAATAATTAATAATTAAATAATTCTGGTTTAAAGCCTCCCCTTGGATAGGGAAAAAAAAGAAATAATATTTCCTTATCTTCAATCAAGAACGGTTTTAACCAGAGATAATTATCAATTAATGAATTCTCTAGCTTATGTTAAATAAAGAGCAAGTTTATTTTCTGGAAATATCTATTTTTAACCATTAGACATCTGGCAAAAAAGATAATAAAGATATAGATTTTTCGCCGGAGCAGGCAATAACTCCAAAAGGCAACAGCCCTGCGCTCCTGGGTCGGCGACAGAAGGAAGGGAACACACTAGGAAAGGCAAGATATTTTTAGGAAAAAGGTAAAAATGATTTACTGGATGACTTTTACAACTCTATTGCTATCAATTGCAATGGTTAAATAAAAGGCTTGTTTATTTTCACCAGATGTTTACCGAAAAATCAAGGTATAAAGCCTCTCCATTCATGGAGAAAAAAGCGGTTGTTTGCGGAGCAGTCCGTAGGATGGGATTGCGTTTCGGCTAAGAGCCGACATATAAAGCGGAGCGGCTCTGCAAGAGCGGGTCGCCTGCTCTTAACAGAGCCACTCCGTTAACGCCATATCCAATCAACCAAGATAAGAAAAAAATTTCTTTTATATCAATCCTCTTCTTTATTAAGAAGAGGTAATAATTAATAATTAATTATTGAATTATAGCCTTTTACTACTTCACCAGAGAGTATTCAATATAAAAGTTTTCAATGAATAATTAGCTAAAAGACTACACAAATTAACGAGATTATTTATCAAAATAATTGGGTTTTAAACCTCACTTTTTAATCAGTTATCAGTTAATTTTTTTTTCTAGTTTGATTAAAATAATAAAGTAATAATTTAACTTCTGAGTTGTTAGTTCTGACTTCAGAAACCACCCTTACAAAAACAACTTCTGACTTTTAACTTCTGACTTCGTTAAAATTCCTAATCTTCCTCAAGATACTCTGCTATATTTGGTAATTCTCCAATTTTAGCAGTAAGTAATTGCGGACCAGCAATCACAATTTTTGTTGCACCTTCTTCTACAAGCTCAAAAATATATTCCTCTATAGTACGTCTTTCTAATACTTCCTGACTTTCTAATTCCACTTCTTTTTCTTTTGCTTTACGTTTCACCCGTTTCAAAACATCACCAGCTAAAGCGCGATAACCTTCCAACATAGAATTTTGTAGTTTATGCAAAGGATTAGATCCCAACCAACCACTCTGCCCCAATTCACCAATAACATCATTAATTGAGTTATTATTAATAAAAAATACAACTCTCAATTTAGTTTGATTTTGTTGTGCTTCTGAAACTGCTTTCCACATTGCTTTATCGTAAGCGTAGGGATTTGCAACCACCAACCAGATACTCATTTCTTACACTCCCAACCCAAATAAAGGCCAATAAAATTTCGCCATTACCAAGAATATCAAAGTCCCCACTAATTTTAGCAACAAGCCACGCTTAAAAGCTTCAGAAGGCGACACATAACCACTACCCATAATAATGGCCATTACCGGGGTACTAACTGGTAACAGAAAAGCTAAACCCGATGGTAGAGTAATACCCAACGTCATTGCCCTTGGATCTATTCCATATTTAGCAGCCAAAGCAAGTCCAACTGGCATCAAAACTGCCACTGCAGCAGCATTACTCATTCCCTCTGTCAAAAAAGTAATAATCAAAACCATTGCCACAAAACAAACAATACCAGAATTAATCCACGATCCCAATAAAGTTTCTGCCAATGCTTGTGCTGCTCCCGTATCTCTTAAAACTGCACTGAGAGCAATAGCACTACCATACATCAAAAAAATACCCCAGTTAACATCCTCTTCTACTTCTTGCCAACTTGCTAAACCACAAACGAAGCTACACATAACCCCAAAAAAAGCTATTGTATCTAGTCCCCAAGCTTTTCCTCTAAAAATCCATAACAAAACTATTCCCGTCACTAATACCAATGTACCAACTTCTCTCGATGAAATTCCTCCCAGACTTTTTGCTCTAATTGCGAGAAATTTTCGGGCATTAGATAAAGAAACTACTTGACCTTTCCCTATTCGTAATAGTAGGAAATAACAAACTATTAACATGAGGACAACTAAAGGAATAGACCAAATAAACCACTCGGCAAAAGTGATATCGTATTCTCCTTTTGTTGTGCTGCGCAACACTCCTAATGCTAAAGGTGCTCTAGCTCCCCCCAGTAAAGTTGCAATACCACCAATACCGCAACCCCATCCCAAGGCTAAAAATGCGGCTAGGCCAAAACGTCCACCTGGTTTAGCCCCTGCTGCTTGGACAACTTCTATAACCACCGGGAATAACATGGCCGTGACTGCATAAGAACTAATCACAAAGGACATTAAGGCTGAAAGAATTAAGATAGAGGCAATTAGGGTATTTTGACTATTACCAAAACGGGAAACTACTGTTAGAGCAAGACGAGTGCTAAGTCCGGAACGTTGAATGGGACTGGCTAGAATAAATGCTCCTAATACAAAGAATACTGCTTTGTTGCCGAAATAGGCATAAGTTTCTGTAGGGGTAAGACTGCCACTCAGGGGAATTAAAAATAGTACCATTAAGCCTGTAACTGCTACTGGTAGGGCATTGGTTGACCACAAGAAAGCTGTCACTCCAAATACTGCTAAGGCTCCTTTTGCTTCTTTTTCTACCCCAGTCATGGGAAACAGAAGAATACCTACATAGATGAGTGCGGCAGCTACAAACCAAAGCCAACGGTACTGAGGTTGACGAAGTATTCGTAACCAACTACCAAGATGTTTGATATTTTCCATTGATGAATAATAAGTTTTAACGTAGAGATTTGATTATACTTGTTACAGAATTTGAAAAGAGGGAACAGGAAGGATTAAAAATTTAATTTTTATTGAAAAGATTTACTGGTAGATTCTTTTTTAGGTAGATTCAGATAATCTTTTGAGTTGACAATTACTTTTATTACTGATTTAGTATTTACACCTCAGAAAATTAGATTTTAAGATAAATGTTAATTTTATCATAGTCAATATCTTAAGTCAATGGATTAATAGAACTTTAAATTTCTTTTTTTAGTTACGATTTAAACTTTGTTTTTAAGAGGATTTTGTAAATGGAAAATAATAATCAAACTGGTTTAACAGTATGGTTTACTGGTTTAAGTGGTGCTGGTAAAACTACTCTAAGTTTAGCTGTTGCAGAAGAGTTGCGATCGCTTGGTTATACAGTAGAAATTCTTGATAGTACCGTTGTACGTCAAGATATTGGTAAAAGTTTGGGTTTTAGTAAAGCTGACCGAGATGAAAATATCCGTAGAATTGGCTTTTTAGCTCATCTTTTAACTCGTAATCGTGTGATTGTTTTAGTATCTGCTATTTCTCCTTATAATGAGGTTCGTTCTGAGGTAAAAAAACGCATTGGCAACTTTATTGAAGTATATGTTAATGCACCTCTAGAAGTTTGTGAAGCACGAGATAAGAAAGGACTTTATCAACTTGCTAGAGCAAAAGAAATTAAAGAATTTACTGGTATTGACTTACCTTATGAAGCACCAACTAATCCTGATGTTGAATGTCGCACTGACTTAGAAACAGTCGCAGAAAGTAAAGAAAAAGTCATACTAAAAATGGTTAATTTAGGTTATTTAAAACCTCGTGATTTTTCCCAGAGTGATGCTTATTTTTTCGAGATTTAAAAGAATAAGGAAGAAGGGTTCAATAATTGATAATTATATCATGTCCGGTTGAATAGTTATAAATAAAAAGGAAGGAGTCAGGAGGTAGGAAAATTTCACTGCGTGACATGTTTGCGGAGCATTCCGGAACGGAAAACGCATTAATGCTCAAGCAACGTCCCTACCTCATTACTCCTTATTCATTACTCCTACAACATTTTTGTGGTCTACTCAACTGAAAAGCACTGTAAAAGGGCAGGCTTTAGACCTCTTTTTTTGGTAAACAGTAAACAATTTTGTAATGGTGCTTATGCTCAAAAATAATTATCCATTATTAATTAATGAACTTCTTTCTTCTTAGCTAGTTTGATATAATTTCGTTCTCAATCTTTTTAATTCTGTTTCAAGTAGCTGATTTTGCGATTTTAATAACTCCAACTCTGTTTGAGAATTATATAGCTGACTTCGTAATTTTTCTAATTCTGATTCAACAGTTTCAAGTTGAGGCTTTAAGACATTCAGTTCATCCTGAGATTGCATTGCCATAGGTCTAAATTTTGCTAATTGCTCCTGAAATTGTAATAGTTCAGATTTTAATCTTTCTATCTCATATTGTTCTGGATGAATTTCAAATTTTTCACCATTATAAATATGATTAACTACTTCTCCTGTGATAATATTCTTAACTTCTTTGAAATGAATTCTATGTAGAAAAGGATCGGAAAGTAAGGGAATATAATACATACAATCAGAAAAATAATAATGTGTCACCTGACTATATCTAGTTCGATTTTTATCTAAGACTGGACTGCCTCCATGAAGTAAATTTGCTGCCCAAATTAAAGCTTGCCCTTTCTTTACATAGAGTTCTACTTTTTCCAAACCATTGTGTTCAATTAATGACTGTAAAAACTCTTGATATATAGGATAAGTATCATAAGGTTTATTCTGATAACTACCTGTAATTCCCAAATCGTTTAAATCAAAAATTGGTAATTTATGACTTCCAGGATAATAATGTAGCGGACCGTTATTTGCATCTATATCTTCCAAAGCTACCCAAACTCCACACATAAATTTAGTTGGAATTGAACTAAAATGTATACTATCACTATGAGTAGTTTGTTCAGTACCAAACCTGAAATTTAGGGTTTGAAAAGGGATTGGTTCTCGCTGATAAAGTATTTTTAATAGGTTAATAATTTTGGGAGCCGTGGCAATTTTTTTCACATCTTGATTGAATGTCCAACCATCTTGAATTCTATCGTGATAAATCCAAGCTGATTCTACTCTGCCTTTGTCTCCATATATTGGAGTTAAATCTTTAACTATTCTATCTATAATTTCTGCAATATTTTCTATACCTAAGTCATCTATAATTACATAGCCTTTTTCTGCAAATTGTTTGACAAGTTCTCTAGTTTTATTGTCTAAATTTAACTGATTGAAAATTTGTTCAAAAAAAGGGGAGTCTACCCAAGGCAAATTCATTAGAGGAATTGTCATTTTTTTATCTAGGGAATAGGGAATAGGGAAGAGGGAATAGAGATTAGTATTAAACTTTATCTCACTATGCTTAAAAATTTTGTAATTGCATCCTCAGAAAATTGATACAGCATACTTCAGGCAAATGATGTATACGGTAAATGGTAAAAATCATGTAGTGCGGGCATCTTGCCCGCGATGGGTGTACCTCATAACAAACGGAAGTGCTGCATTTTGCCATTATTCTAATCCATATTCATTAGACATCTCCAATAATAAAAAATCAGACGTTGGTGAATGATTGTATAATTTTTAGTAGTCAGATCAAATCCGTTTGATTGGACATAAAAAAATCTCCTATCTTCATAACTACTAAATCTTTATGATTATCTCTCCTCCTGACTTCTGACTCCTGACTCCTGACTCCTCCTCTTTCTCCCTACTCCCTACTCCCTACTCCCTACTCTTCAACTTGCCACAAGTCTTTAATAATTTCTCCATCAAGAATCTTTTTAGGTCTTAATACTAACAAAGCTCTTCCAAGTAAAGGTATATTAGGCTCCTCATCAAACCACTGCATTACTATTTGACCGTCTTGATCTACAATAAAATAACCATCTTCATGCCATTGACGTTGACTTCTATCTATAATTAATAAAACTTCTTCAGTAGTACCAGGTATAGGAGTAGGCAAGCGATCGCTATTTTCAATCAGCACTACTGGATCTTCTGCTTGCATGACAACTCGCCATCCGGGTATTGCTACCCAAGCACCTGCTCCACCAGAAAATTTGACTATTTTAAATGGTTCTACTTCCTCGACAATAGGTACTGCTTTGAAGTCTTCTGTGTTCAGAGGTAATTTTCCGACAACAGGTAAAATACGAGGTAACTCTTCTTCTTGCTCCAGTCGATAAACTGGTAAACGGGGAGCTGCTTTTTGAGAAACAACAGTAAAATCAGTTAATAGTTGTTCGAGCTGTTTTCTAGCTGTTTGAGAATCTGCTAATTTGAGACCTTTAGCAATCAGACGAGACCTATGTTGTAGGTCGTTTTGTTGCCTTGCTTGTTTCCAACATTGATATGCTACTATATCTCCTGGAGCATCAGAAAATCCTTCTGGTATTGTTTTCATCCGAGCAAAATCTTTGATCGCTTTTGCTACATCTTTGGCATCATCCACATCAAGATTATGAGCAACTATAAACTCAGTTGCGATAATTCTTTGTTCCTGAGTTAAAATTCTCAATTCGTAGAGGATATCACTACCAGTTCTCTCGAAGCGTGATAGAACATTTGTTATGCTTGGCGATAAAGCATTTTCCTGAATGTTGGCATTGACAATACTTGTATATACTTGAGATCCGACTATTACCTGATTTTGCTGTACTGGTTCAAATCCTGTTGCCTCAAATATTTGCTGAGAAGTATATCCAGCTTTTTGTAGAGCAGCACAAGCATTTCCCCACTCTACCCAATTACTTTCTTTGCGGCGCAGCAAACCAATTAAGTTTTCTGCATCTACTGGATTTATTGATTTTTGTTGCTCGTTAGTAGAATTTAGTGGTGTTTCAGTCATAATTTAGAGGGCACCTTTTTTGTTTGGAAATAGTAATAATATTTTTGACCAGAAAATTAGGTCTCAAGACTCCCCTTTTAAGGGGATGAAAAAAGAAAATTTAGTATTTCATGACTTACGCAAAGAAACCCGGTTTCTAGGGTAAATTATTATTTTTAACAATAGACGTCTCCAATAATAAAAAATAAAATCAATTGTCATAGATAAATCATCAATTATTTCTCCCTGCTCCCTACTCCCTACTCCCTCTTTTCTGGAGATATCTAATAGAGTTGTTGGGAAATAAAAATTGAACAATGCTCAAAAGCTTACTCTATAAGCTTTTCATGATTTTATAGCGGAATAATGCTATAAACTTTGACGGATAAGAGTTTTAGCCATTTTTTTAGCTTAATTCCCAACAAATCTAATATATATTTACGAGAAACCGGGTTTCTAGGTTTTCCCTGCGTAAGTCCTAATTTCATACCTCCTACCGAAATAGGATCTACTAATAACTGATAACTGAAATGACCCTACTGATTTGAAATCACTCGCAGGATTTATCTAAGTTTATCTAGTAGTCTCACTGTGCTATAATATCTCACTAGCATTACGTTACAAAAAATAAGGTCTAAAGTCCACCCTTAAAAGGGGCATGAAAAAAATATTTGGTTCATTATTGCAATGCCAATGGTTTAATATGAGGTACTGATAACTGAAATAACTATGGCCTACAGATATTCTGGGCTTAATCAAAAATACAACTGGTGCTTCATTAACAATTAGCCTCATAAAGTAGTAAAGTAACAGTTGATAGCTATATAATTATTCAAAACTAGATATTTCTTTATAATTGATACATAGAATTATTATTATGCTACTTTAGAAATACAATTGAAGGGGTTTGTTTGAATGGAAGCAATTCCTCAACAGTTAGATAGCATTAGAATTCAACTGATGAGCCTAACCAGAAAAAAGAAACCTAAAATGCTGGTAGTAGATGATGAACCAGATAATTTGGACTTACTCTACCGCACCTTTCGACGAGATTTTAGTGTTCTCAAAGCTGAAAGTGGGATTCAGGCTTTGGAAATTTTGGCCTTAGAGGGAGAGGTGGCAGTAATTATCTCCGATCAAAGGATGCCAGAAATGAAGGGTACAGAGTTTTTAAGTAAAACTTTGCCCCAGTTCCCTAACACAGTCAGAATTATTCTCACTGGATTTACTGATATAGAAGATTTGGTTGAAGCGATAAATTCTGGACAGGTATATAAGTATATTACTAAACCTTGGGACCCCAGTGAGCTGAAGGGAGTTGTACAAAAGGCTGCACAGACTTATGAAGTTTTAAACGAACGTACTGGATATCTGGACAAGTATCAAACCCAATTAGATTTGTTAAGTACGGTTGTTGATGTCTCTCAGAAGTCTGGGAGTATAGAACAAGCTTTGGCAGAAATTGCATCTATTTATAGTGAAACTTTTTCTACGGATGTATGTATTTTACAATTGATTGAGAATAATAATTTAACTTCAATTCAAGGATTGAGTAGTAAGCTTGGTAAGGTTGATAACTGGTTGGCTAATGATCCTCTGGCAATGGAAGCGATCGCCTCTAGAAATGTACAATCTGTGATGAATGTTTCAAAAGATAGTAGGCTTTCTGATGTTCCACATTATAAAAATTCAGGTATAAATGCTCATATTGTCATTCCAATTTCCCATCGGCAAAAACTTCTAGCTTTGATGTCCCTCCAATGGCAACAACCCAGTACACTGCGCCCAGAAGAACTGAGTACAATTAATGTCTCAGCTCAATTACTGGCGTTGACTTTATATAGCTTTGAATAGCTTGAAACTGAAAATTTTGACTTAAATTCTATGATTGATGATTCCACAGAAGTTCAGGCCATATTTAATAAAATTGCCCCAGTTTATGACCAACTGAATGATTTATTAAGTCTGGGAATACATAAAACTTGGAAAAAAATGGCTGTAATGTGGAGTGAGGCTAGTTTTGGTTCTACTTGTCTAGATTTGTGTTGTGGTAGTGGCGATTTGGCTTGGATGCTGGCCAAGTGTGCAGGAAGTACGGGTCAGGTCTTTGGGGTCGATTTTTCTGTGGAGCAGTTGGCGATCGCTCGTAAACGCCAACCCCCTTTATTGGGCAAGATTAGTCCTATTGATTGGGTTGAGGCTGATGCTTTGAGTTTGCCTTTTGCTGATAATTATTTCGATTGTGCTACTATTGGGTATGGTCTCCGTAATGTGTCAGATATTCCCCTTTGTTTGCAAGAATTATATAGAGTCCTCAAGCCTAATGCTAAGGCAGCGATTTTAGATATGCACCGTCCCAGTAGCTCGGCTGTACGAGGATTTCAAAAGTGGTATCTAGATACGGTTGTAGTTCCGGTAGCTCGTAATTTGGGGTTAACTAAGGAATATGCTTATATTAGTCCTAGTTTAACTAAATTTCCTACAGGGTTAGAGCAAGTTAACATAGCATATAAAGCAGGATTTATCAATAGTAAGCACTACCCTATTTTTGCAGGGATGATGGGAATATTAGTAATTACAAAATAATTTTTTTAGTAATTTTACTCAATTAAAAATCAGCACCCTTAATAGGAATAGGAGCAATATTTTTTGTGTTAGTCGAAATTATGATAGATAAATTATTACTGTAATAGTTTACTTATTAGCTCTCTCAAGGTAGATAATTTGAATTGAATATTCACTGGACTAGAGTTAGGGAGATTCCGAGTATTTGTACTAGCAAATGGTTAAGGTTATTTCATTATAAATAAGTGCTTAAGCAAAATTAATTGTGCATTAATTTATCAGTCTGTTCAGACTTAGAGACGAAATTATATATACCAATGAGGGTTCAGGTATTTACAATGTCCAGATCAAAGTGCAGTAATTAAAAAGGTTACAAAAAATAATGTGTAAATATGCCAGCGCACATTGCTATACAAATAATTTTGCACGACTACTTATACTAGCTATCAGTAGATACATAAATCTAGTTGTAGTAGTAGCTTAATGTAACTCTAAAAGCGTTAATATATTTATTTATGATTAACACCACATACATTCTAATTATTTTTCGATAGAAATCTATTTACAGAGCAATTTAGGCCAATTCAAAGCAATCATTGTGAACTTAACCTGAAATAGACTATTTTTAGTGGTGTAGTCATAATAAAATTTCTTGTCTATTAAGACGATTCTCTATTACTTAAGTAGTATTTATTTCTAACAGTTACAAGATAATTACACTAAAAAATTTATTCTAACTAACTTTATGATAAATTAGCACAGTCTAGCGAAAACTGTCAAGCTTAAATGTCTCCCTTATTTTCATTCCCGCTTACCCATAAACGGGGCTTTCAACTTTGCTTTTAGGTAATCAAAATTGTCTAATATCTGGCTTTATTTTGTACCACCAATTGCAGGTGGAATTATTGGCTATTTCACTAATGATATAGCTATAAAAATGCTATTTCGTCCTTATCGTCCTTATTATATTTTTCGACGAAAGCTACCCTTTACTCCTGGGTTAATTCCTGCTAACCAAGAACGTTTAGCAAAACGAGTTGCTGATACCATAATGGGTTCTTTGTTAACTCCTTCAGAGTTGCAAAATTTAGCACGTCGTTTGTTACAAACTGAACGGATCGAAGCAGCTATTCTTTGGCTGCTCCAAATGTCTTTAGAACAATTAAAGCTTGATACAAATACAAGAACTACTAAAATTCTGGCAAATATTTTGCGCGATTTATTAGGTCAATCTTTGCCACGACTTCTTAAAGTTTGGGCGAAGAGAGAAGATTTTTTGGAAGCTCAATTAAACCAAATTTTTGACCAGATTTTGCTAGAGTTTCAACTAACAGAAATGCAGGCAGCTCAACTATCAGATTGGTTGCTTAAAGTTGTTCTGCCACCAGATGTATTAAGACAGACTTTAATTGATTTTCTCACAGATCAAAATATTTCGATTATTGATGAAGGTTTTCGTGAAAAAGCTAGTGGTACTTATTGGGTAGTAGCTAATTTGTTTGGGCTGCGTAATACTCTTACTAGATTAAGAACTTTTTGTTTAGATGAGAGAGAGCTAACTAATCAACGCTTAACGGAATTAATTACTGCATTAGGTGTTAGAGAAAGAATTCAGGAATGGTTACACAATCTTTCGATGCAAAATTTACCTGTTTCTACGGTACGCCAATTAAGAAATACGATGCGGGATAGTGTACGTTTATATCTACAAGAACGTGGTGCTGATTTGATTCAAGCTGTAAGTTTATCTGTTGATTGGGAGCATATTGCAGATTTAATTATTAATCGTCTACAAGCTTCATCAATAATGAATAGTTCTCTAGAGTTAGTCAGTCAAGAATTAGCTTTGATTTTAGAGCGTTATTTGGAGCGAGATTTAGAAAATATTGTCGCTCTAGCAATTCCTATTTTAGATATTGATCAAGTGATTATTGATAGGATTAAAGGTACTTCTGCTGAAGAGTTGGAAGTTGCTGTTAATGTAATTGTTAAAAATGAGTTGCAAGCTATTGTTAATTTGGGTGGGTTTTTAGGTGTTTTTGTTGGTTCGTTGCAAACAATTTTATTGTTGCTACAAAGGTGATTTTAATAATTAACGATTAATAATTAATAATTAACAATAGCAATCAGGAATCAGATGTGAGAATTGAGGTGTTCCTTAAAATTAGAAAATATAACAGTTATTATATTAGACTTCTCCACAAAATAAATTTACTCCATCTTTTAACATAAGCTAGAGTTGTAAAATTCAGTGACAAAATTATTTTTCGTATCTTTTTCGTGTTCATTGACCTTTCTCAGAAATCAAATTATCAGGAAAATCTCAAACATAAATACTTAATGGAGTCAGATAATTAGCCAGAGTCATTCCCTACTGACTACTGACTACTGACTACTTGCGTTTCATACTATATCTTGAAGTGCGGAATGTAGGTTATATATATCAGATTTGCCCTTAGAGTATGTAGTAGTTTCTGATTTTACAATCGTATTTTTTTTAAAAAAAGTATTACTATTTTTATAACTGTTTAGGTTGACTATAATTTCAGTGAATAAGATATAACACATAGTCAAAACTATATTCCTTGTGTGGAAATTTTATGGAATATATCGGAGGATACTCTACTAGAATTAAAACTGCTATAAATCAGTTATGTAAACTATAATTCATTCAAAAATAGAATATTATGAGATAGTAAAAGCTTGAAAATTATTACTTAATAAGCATTAAACTTTTTTATCAATTATCTTATAAAATATTGCACCCCCGGATTAATGCTATTAAAAATATTGATTAAGTCTGTTTCTTAACACTATGCCAACTCCAAACTCAAACAATTCTCACGGTCAAACTAAACTCGATCCAGAAAAATATGCTCGTCTAAAAGCTGAACTAGATGCTCCCTATCGAGGATTACGAAAATTTATCTATGTGGCTTTCGGAGCTTCTGGTTTTATTGGAGCTTTTATTTCTTTCGCCAAAATTATCGCTGGCCAAAATATTGGCTCTGCTTTTCCTAACTTTGCTTTACAAGTTGGAGTTATGGCTTTGATGATTTGGCTATTTCGTTTGGAGTAAGGGCTTAGGATTTTTAATATAGCACTATGCAAATAGGGCGCAGACATTTATGATATACTGCGCCATTCCATCGTGCATCTAGTAGCGCTCCAAGTAGCTCACCACTTACTCAGGGATCACTTCTAACTTCTGACTTCTAACTTCTGACTTTCTTAAAGCCCTTCTGTCCTAAGTAATAAAAGTTTATATTTGGCAATAATGATATATATTTGGCCATAAAAATATAAAAAAATAAAGAAAATATTACGAAATCACCGATCCCTGTAAAGTTATTGTGAAATAGTATATGTAAATCAATTGAGGTCAGCTCATATAAAGACCTTAAACTTTAATTGGGGTTAACTAATATAAAAACCCTAAATATAAAAAATATGTTTTTAAAAGCAAAATGCCTAGTCCTACATATATAGAACTAGGCATTTTGTGATTTACGACTGTTTTAATAATTATGGCAAAATTAAAAAACTAGCTAGGAGAACTGTAATATAGCTTACTTTTTTTAGTAAGCTAGTGTTTCCAGAGTTTCTCGTAAATATAAACTAACTTGTCGATCTAAGGGTATATTTTGCTGCTGATTATTATTAACTTTACATTCTAATTGCCATCTCTGAAATCCTGAAGTTAAAGCGATCGCTTGCTTTAAACTATCCCAAATTCGAGGTTCTGACTCATTGTTTGTAATTGCTTTGGCTGAGTTATTTTTCCCAGAAGTCGCATTAAAATTACTCATAAAATTTACCTAATGAATAAAGGACACACTTTTAGTGATAAAGTTGCTGATATTTCAGCTTTTTCTTCTTTAAAGATAACTCACTACCCATAAACCAGACATTCTTATCACATTATATATGTCACCAAATCTTGACTTTTAGATTCGATATATACAATGTGATAAGAATGTCTGGTTTATGGGTAGTGAGTTATCTTTAAAGAAGAAAAAGCTGAAATATCAGCAACTTTATCACTAAAAGTGTGTCCTTTATTCATT
>JBCDJM010000186.1:0-15075 GCA_038747755.1 Cyanobacteria bacterium P01_H01_bin.35 | reverse complement strand
TACCAAATAGAATTTTTTGAATAGGTTTTGTTGCTTGAGCTATGTCTGACATAGATTAATTTCATAAGTATACTTTGACTTTTCCGAGTAATTTAGACACAGTTATTCCTGTTTACTCTTTACTATTTAGAATATACCTGAAATTATTATCTTACAAGCATAAATTTGAAGAAGTACCTATACCAAATTAATAGTAATTCTAACAAAGTCATAATAAGTAGCAGTAGGAAATAATGGAATAAAATAACCTTTCAAAAAGAGTATTTTCCAGAAGTAACTACTCAAATTATTTCTATA
This sequence comes from Cyanobacteria bacterium P01_H01_bin.35, assembly GCA_038747755.1. Taxonomy (GTDB): domain Bacteria; phylum Cyanobacteriota; class Cyanobacteriia; order Cyanobacteriales; family Microcoleaceae; genus Trichodesmium. The sequence goes on along the minus strand of JBCDJM010000186.1, from coordinate 14,778 downwards.
AATTAGAGTTTAATTGCAAAATTCACACAAAATAGTCAAAATTATATTCTGAGTTATCACACAATTTTTATCAGGAAAAATATCAATTTACTTCCTTTTACTTTAGTCACAGGATGAGGAACAAAATATGTAGAAAAAATAACTCAAATTACTGAAAGTATCGCACAAATTTTTGTAGATATTGCACAATCAATAAAAGTCAAAAAATTGCCTTAAACTCTAAACAACAAGCAACTTATATTCAACAACTCACTAATAATATAAATCCTTCACATCAGAATTCGCAACAGATTACTTCAGGAGTTAACTAAACAATAATTTCCTTCAGAAAACTCAATGAAGCTATCTCAAAATTAAAACCAATTATTCAATTAATTTATAGATACAGCAATCCTAAATTTAGTTGTTGAAATAGTCATTTTAATTAGCCTTAACCATTAAGACTTAAGCTTTGCCAATTAAACAGGATTGCCATACCAATAATTCCAAATTTATTCTATACCAAAGGCTGTCGCATCGGAGTACGACCGTAAGGATGTCCTTTATAACTAATGACAATTTGATTAGCTAACCATAAATCTAAACACCGACGCATTAATAAGTAGCGATCGCGCCACAACTCATGGCACTTTTCTGTGGATGGGCAGTCAATGACCATTACTACCCTGGAGCCAACTAACTCCCGTTTTAATTGACAACTGTCTAAGCCTATAGGACTCCCAGACTGAAACCGTTCAATTGCTATAGATTCTATATTACCCATTGCTATCTTAAATATTAATTCTAAAATAAATATAAAAAATTTTTGGCATTATGTAAAGAGAAAACTTGCCAAATTTCTAATTTTATTTCTGTTGCAATAGATACTATTTTTTAAGTCAAAAGTCATAAGACTTCTTGCAGAAGTCAGGGAATAGGGAATAGGGGGGATCAGGGCAAACGCATCTAAATTCTGGAACCTTGTACCATTAAGCCTTAGAGGAGTGATAAGTCTAAATACTTAGATACCTAACATCCTTGCCCTGTCAGAACTTCGCTCATAAGATGGGTTTGCCCTGGGAATAGGGAATAGGGGGGATGAAAAAGGCATAAAAATTAAGAGAAGATATCCCTTGATTTTTCTGCATCTACACATCACCCAAGCAGGACTATCCTTTTAACTTTTGACTTTTTACTTGCGTGTAAAATTACATATCTTTTGCAGTTCCAGTTCTATTCCCAATGATTAAACCTGTAACTACTATCAAAATTAATTGACAAATACTGAAAAAAATTGGGTGGTGGTGCATTGTAATGGCGGTGCATTCTCATTATTTTTGTTAGAAGGCACAGCAGGCAGCATCTTGCTGTCGTGTCAGGTATAGCGCTACGCGCTAGGGAATAGGGAATAGGGAATAGGGAATAGTAGACTAATAAAGGGTTTTAGGATTTAGAAATGTCAAGAGCCTTAATGCGTAGCGCTATATTTCTTTTTCCTGTAAACATTACTATGCAGGACTACCAAAAAGTGATATACAAATAAGCCTAAAACACCATTTTTTTTGTCAACGCTATCCTATATATAGAGACAATTAAATTGTCCCTAAAGCTGAATCAAACATCAACCGCATTATAGGGAGGCCAAGTGTTATCTAGCCTTGCAGTAACTAGCTCTCGTCAAGCAGAAATAGTCGAAATTGTCCTCCGTAACGGTTGGGACTACATGAAAACTCTCCTCACAGGAGGAAAAACTGCTGAACCAGACTTACCAACACCAGCAGTTCTACGGAATATTCTTGTGGACTTAGGTCCGGTATATGTAAAACTGGGGCAACTACTTAGTACCCGTCCAGACTTATTGCCTGCAGACTATATTGATACCCTATCAAGTTTGCAAGCAGATGTACCACCTATATCTTGGTCTGAGGTAGAAATCTTAATTCGTCAACAACTCTCCCAACCTTTAGAAGAAATATTTAGCTACATTAATAGTGAGTGTGTAGCAGCAGGTTCGATTGCTCAAACTTATAAAGCTACTTTAAAAGATGGAACGGAAGTAGCTCTCAAAGTTCAACGTCCAGGAATTGATAGAATAATAGATAAAGATATTGCCTTGCTCAAAGGTTTAGGGGAATTAGTCTCATTTACAGAATTTGGAAAAAGTTACGATATTCTTTCTTTAGCTGAAGAATTTGGTGATGCTTTACGAGCAGAACTGAACTTTACGAAAGAAGCTAGTTATACTGACGAACTACGTCGGAACCTATCCACAAGTAAATGGTTTGATCCGAAGCAAATCATGGTTCCGAAAGTATATTTGGAGCTAACTACTCCAAAGCTTTTAGTTCTGGAATGGCTGAATGGTAAACCAATTTTATCAGCAAAAGTTAAAGGTACTAACTACAATGGCAATATAAATTCAGAAAAGCAAGCTCTCTCTACTTTATTGTGCCGTGCTTTCTTTCAACAGTTTTATATCAACGGTTTTTTTCACGCTGACCCCCATCCAGGCAACATATTTTATTTGGAAGATGGGCGCCTTGCTCTGTTAGACTGTGGAATGGTAGGCCGCATCGATCCTCGCACTCAGCAGAATTTAACAGAATTATTATTAGCAATAGTTGATTTAGATGCTCAAAGATGTACTCAGTTAACTTTGGAAATGGCAGAAGTTGCTCAACGATCAGACTTAGCTAAGTTAGAAAATGATTACAGCAAAATGCTGCGAAAATATTATAATTTGAGCTTATCTGAACTTAACTTTTCTGAGGTATTTTATGACATCTTAGAACTGTGTCGTAACAACAAAATTAAATTACCAAGTAATTTAGGTTTGTATTCCAAAACTTTAGGAAATTTAGAAGGAGTTGCTCGTAGTTTTTATCCCCAACTTAATCTTTTAGATGAGATTAAACCATTAATGACCGATTTATTTCGCCGACAGTTATTAGGGGACGATCCGGTGCAAACTTTATTAAGAACAGCTATTGATGTGAAGAATTTATCTTTAGGTTCGCCTCGTCAATTAGACTTATTTTTAGATAGACTTACTTCCGAAACATTGAAGTGGAATTTAAGTCTAAAAGATATTGAACCTTTGCGTCGTAGTGTAGATAAGTCAGCTAATAGATTATCTTTTAGTGTGGTTGTAGGTTCGTTAATTATTGGTGCTGCTATTGTAACTGCAGGTTCTCAAAGTAGTCAGCTATCTGTTTTAAGTGAAGCTCTATTTACAACAGCTAGTTTTCTTGGGTTCTGGTTAATTATTAGTATTCTTAGGTCTGGTCGTTGGAGGGAGTAAATACAGTTATCAGTTATCAGTTATCAGTTATTAGTTATAATTAAAGTTCGTAGAATTGCTCTAGCTCTATCAATAGTTCTGGCTAGAGCAATTCTACAAACAAAAACTTTTTTATTACTGATTATCTAAATATAATATTAGGTGAAATTTGTAGACGGCTCTAAATATTCTTGATTGTCTAAATATGTTTCAATATTCTCCAAAATTTGTCTCCAATATACTACTATTTTATCTTTGATTTATATCAGTTCATCAGCACCTTTTTCTTTTCCTACCTCAGCAAAGGATTTAATTCCATGAGCTAAATCATTTCTGTTAGTCTTGACTATCAATAAATCACTACTATCAATTTTTGTTTTTGCAGAAAATCAATATGTCCAGAAAATAATTTCTCGATATTTGTAAAAAACATTTGTTGTGCTTGATAATATTAGGGATAATTTGTAGATGAGTCTAAATATTCTTGATTGTCTAAATATGTTTCAATATTCTCCAGAATTTGTCTCAAATACTTGACTACTTTATTTTTAATTTCTATGAATTCATCAGCACCTTTTTCTTTTCCTACCTCAGCAAATGATTTAATCCCATGAGCTAAATTATTTCTTTTAGTCTTAACTATCAAGAAATCACTACTATCAATTTTTTTCGCAGAAAATCCATATTTATTAGCAGTTGTTTTAATCTTTTTATCATCAATATGTTCAGAAAATAATTTATTGATATTTGTCAAAAACATTTGTCGTGCTTGATAATATTAGGGAGTATTTGTAGACGGGTTTAAATATTCTTCATTCTCTAAATATGTTTCAATATTCTCCAAAATCTGTCTCAAATATTCTACTACTTTATCTTTGATTTTTATCAGTTCATCAGCACCTCTTTCTTTTCCTACCTCAGCAAAAGATTTAATTCCATGAGCTAAATCATTTCTGTTAGTTTTGACTGTTAATAAATCACCCCCATTACTTGTTTCTACATACTCTGTATCGGCAGAAAATCCATATTTACTGGCAATATCTCTAATCAATCTAGCATCAATATTTCCAGAAAATAGTTCTTCTCTCTTAAATCCAATTTGAACAATATCAAGAGATATATCTTGAATTTGAGCAAAAATTTTATCGGGGTCTCTACGCTTCAAATTCCGAAGCAAAATTCTCTTTAATTCAGGTCTAATTTTATCGAAAGAAATACCTTGATTTTGTAGCTCATTAAATATTGCTTCAATAGCATCTTTCATTGTCGATTCTATGAAATTGTAAAGTAATAAATAAGCACTTGCTTTCAGAGTATTTTCTAACTCAGTGTCTATTTTTTGAGCTTTACTATTTCCTTGAATTTCTGTGATTAATTTTATTTTTCCTTGCTGTAAATCTTGGAGGAAATCAAAATATTTACTTACTTCTTCAGAGCGCTGATTAAAATCTTCAAATGATATAGTCATTATTTACCTAATAGTTGATCCCTCACATATTCAATTCGTCTAACTACTTTAACATTGGAACTACTTCCATCAGTTTTTGTGTACTCTTTAAATTCCTTTGTATTGAGTAAATCATTTCCTTGATACTGAAAATTTTTCTTTTCCCTCAAGGCAAGAGAAATACCTACAGAAAGAGATTCAAATTTAATTCTAGTTGTTGTTTTATCTAAATTTTTACCTGAGCGAAAACCATTAGGAAAATTTTTTCTCACAAAATCTATCATTGCTTCAAATTCAATTTTCATTTCCTTTAAATTTGTTTTTTTATCTTGATTAACATTCTGCAAATATTCATCTAAAAAATCATTTATTCCTGGTATACTTTGAAAATTTTTATAATTATTTAAGAAGGCAAAAAAACGTAATACATATTCTTGAGGTTCACGTCTATTTTTCGCTGTGTCAGAAAAAGAGCAAAGGTCTCTAAATGTTGGTAACTTTGATAATTCTTCTACTAAATCAGTAAATTTTCCTGGGAATATGCCTCTGCGTTTATCCATTTCATTTAACTGAACACTACCTGTATTAATTCTTTCAAAAATATCTCTTCGTGTTTCTTCATCTGCTTTTTCTGTTAGTTGAATTATCCGAACAGTAGCTCTGTTAAAACGTCTTTGACGAGAAAGAAGTAAGTCTTCAAATTTAAAATTATTGAGTTGACTTAACTTTTTCAATTCACAGAGTGTTAGCGTATTCTTAATAAATCTAGTTAGAGTACGAATACGTTGAGTACCATCAATAATCTCTAAACGAGCTTCATCTTCTTCATTTTCTTCACCATTAATATCAGCAACAAATATAGGAGGTATTGGCAATCCTAAAAATACAGATTCAATAAATTTTGACTGCCTTTCCTCATCCCAAACCATCTCTCTTTGATAATCAGGTATAAATAACTCATTAGTATCATCATCTTCTCCTTCCATATACTTCTGAACAATAACTTCCACTGGATATTCAGTTGTCCGATAATCAACAGCTTTTTGCTTTTCCCTAATCTCAGCTTCAGCAGCTTCTTTTTGTTGATTAGTTATTTTTGGTTTACTATTAGTTGCGTTTGACTTTATTCCCATATTTTTACTATTAGTAGTTCTTTGAAAATTCAGACTATATTATAGCTTTAAATGCCTTTTATAAACTAAATATTTAAGGGAGTCAGAGATTATTCCAATATTTAATTAAATTAAAAATTTCCAGAACTTAGCTGATATATTAATAAGCCACAAATCCCTAAAGAGCAAACATCAAGAATAAATTTCCAACCAGATTATTCGAGCTATTAATTTTTAGTTAAGTTTGTTTAAACTTTTAGAAGAGTAGTTAAGTTTATTTAAACTTTTGGAAGAGTATTTTATATTAAATTTAAAGAACCTTAAAATTATCAATGTGTAGCGACCTCTTAAAGCAGGGAGATATGCCACTATTTCAGCCTGTTTAACCAGACTTAATCTAATACTAAATCACAAAAATACTAAATATTCAGTCAAAAATATATCTATTTTCCGAAACTTGATTAGCTAAATTTGATATAGATAGATAGCAGGCTATATTACTGTTTACAATTCCTCTTTAATCTTGAGTAAAGGAAAAATTCCTAACAGAGTCTCTCAAAAATAATCTGTTTTTTTAGAGAATGTTTTGTATAAAGAATTATATACCCATCTACCTATTCTGCCCTGATTATTGAGTATTCCTACTCTTGTTCAAGTAGGATTAGACCATCTCAATATCAATAAATACTTTCTAGCACTCCTTTCAACTCAGGCTAATTATTACTTCAAGTAATTGATATTTTTAGCCTGCTAATCAAGTAACCTAAATTGATAAGGCAAGAATAAATAAGTAACAAAAAATATTTGTATAGCAGATTTCACTAAGCGTGAGGTACACCTGCGCGAGCAAGATGCACGGTTCCCGAAAAATCCCACTGATAAAATTTAATTATCAATATCTGTACCTCACTAGCTTGGGAAATGCTATATATCCACTACTCAGATATATTTTCTATTCCCTCTCTTGTTACCTATTCGCAATCCGGAATCCAACTGCTTTTCCCTACCTCGATTATGAAATTAATTTAACCCAGGTACTTTCTATGACTCTTTTATTTTTCAAAAAACTCGGTTTTCTTGCTTTAATACCTGTATGTTTAACTATATTTTTTGAGTATCCTTCTTTCTCAAAAAACTATACTCAAAATCAAAAAATTTCATCAAATAACAATTACATATTGAAACTTAACAAACCTCAGTCTGTTAAAGATACAAATCAATATCCCAATACATATATTAGAAACGGAATAGAAGTATCTGAAGATGGCTGTATCATCAAAAATTTAACATTGAGAAATGGCATTAATCTCAAAATCAAACAAAACTGTAATTAATGCAAAATAAATTTATTGATAACTATCAAAGTCATTTTGACAAAAACTATACATCTCAAATAATATCCTAATTGTGGTAACAGAACAGTCAAAAACAGGTTGATAAATAGACATCTCCGATAATCAAAAATAAAATAAATTATTTCCCCCTACTCCCTACTCCCTCTTTTCCAGAGATGTATAATGTATTGACTATAGTTATGAGAATTCAAGAGATATTGCTCCAGTAAAAATAATTCCAATACCGATTACCCAAAATATTGTTACATTAACTTAAGTTTAGTAATAGACCCTTCAGATTAGATTGATGACTTAACTTAATAGTGTAGACTTTTTAATAGAGAGCAAGTCAAACTAAAAAGTACCTGATGCTATAGTCTATTGATAAAGGTATAATTGTTAAAGTAAACTTTTAAATTCACAGAAGGATATATAAACTACTCTAGGAATTCAAACCGATTGAATTATAGTATTTAAAGTAAGCGAGTTGTTTTTCATCCCCTAGTCAAAACAGACTTGCTTTGAAACTTCCGAAAAATTTTAGGTAAGGTAATGTAACTATGACACAAACACCACCACCTCGCCCACCTGCTCCACCACCACCAGGAGGCCGTGGTTTACCACCTCGCCCACCTGCTCCCCCCTCTCCTTCAGGAGCAAGAAAACCACCAACAGCCCCTCCAAGACCTTCTAATCCTCCACCAGCATCAGCTCCAGTTCCTCAACAAACGATTCCTCCCACGGAAACTGCAGCAGCCCAGCCACCAACTCCTTCTGGTCCAGAACTTGCACCTGGACAAGTACCATTAACAGAAATTGTCCGGCGGGCTGAACAAGAAGGAATTTCAGATATTCACTTGGGTGTAAACGAAATACCAAGGTTCCGCAAGCGTGGCGACCTAGTACCACTTGAATATCCAGAGACCGACTTAGGCACTTTTATGAGTTGGCTACGGGAAATTATGAAGGATGAAGAAATTCGGGCATTCCAAGAAAATCTAGACTTTGACGGTGCGGCTGACCTAGGTTTTGTCCGAATACGGATTAGCTTGTTTGATTCCCTCGCTGGCCCAGCAATGGTATTACGACTCATTGGTGCGACAATTCTCAAGATGGATCAACTCAGGTTGCCAGAAGTTTTTAAGAAAGTTTGCCACTACCATAAAGGATTACTTTTGGTAACAGGGCCAACAGGTTCTGGTAAATCCACTACCATGGCAGCGATGATTGATTTCATGAATGATACTTTTCCTTATCACATCATCACTATTGAAGATCCTGTAGAATTTGTCCACGAAAGTCGAAAATGTTTGATTAAGCACCGGGAGGTAGGTAGACATACTCTGAAATTCTTTAACGCTCTCAAAGGTGCCCTCCGTCAAGACCCCGACATGATGTTAGTGGGGGAAATTCGGGATAAGGAAACGGTGGGAATTGCTATTAAAGCAGCATCCACAGGACACTTAGTGATGGGAACTCTGCACACTAATAGTGCGATTAAAACCATCACTCGTATTCTTGATATGTTTTCTGCTGAAGAACAACCAGCAATTAAATTAGCTATTTCGGAAATTATGGTAGCGATTATTGCTCAGTTGTTGTGTAAGACTACCGATGGTAAACGGGCAGCTTTCCATGACATCTTAATTAATACTGATGTAATTAAGGAATATATTCTCAAAGACCAGTATGAAGACATTAATCAAATCATGCTTAAAGATACTTATGAAGGTATGACTACCATGAACAGGTCTTTATACGATCTTTACCAAGAAGGTAGAATCACTGAAGAAATAGCAATTAATCAGTCACCTTCTCCAAACGAAATGGCTCAAATGCTACGGGGCAGAATTTAAAAAGATTATTAAATTTTCAATTTCAAGTTTTCCAGAGCAACTAAAGTATAAATTGACAATAGAAACTAAATAATCAAGAAAATTTGGACACGCCCTAGCTTAAAGCTGTTTTCAAATGGATAAACCACAGTCGATTTGTACCGGGAGCATAATCCAAGACTTGTATTCGGTTGCAACTTGAGGATGTAGAGCTTTGAAACTAGCCTTTTCCTTCTGAATCCTGACTCATACAATAGTTTTGTGCTTTACTCAACTGAAAAGCGCTGTAAACTAGATAAAAAGTTTTACTAGCTTTAGTATCAGCTAATAATGTGGCTGAATACAGTTTTAGTGGCAAGCGAGTTAAGCCTGGTTTGTATAAAACTAAGCAAGAAAAATTGATAAATGCTGATGGCAATCGTACTGCCAATATGGGAGTAAAAAGTAACCTGAATGGGTTTAACTCGGACAGACGCTTAGGCATCTTTGACTATGCCATTAAGGATAAAATTTGGCGTGACTTTAGTCCGACAAATTTATCACCCTTAAGAATCCACGCAGATTTATTCAGTGGAGTGTCAAACTCAAAAGTTTGCAGTTGATCTTAAATTTATTTTCTTGAAGCCAACTACACCAGAATTCCCCCAGTTATTCAAAGGTATCGCCTTGTTTACACCTGGGGGGGATTTAATTTATTGTATAGACCCAAGCAAAAAAAGTCGATGGCATCTCCACCTATGTGTAGAGCTACAAGAAATATTGGGGCTATCTGAACCACCCCATTTCTTAATACCTGGATACACTGCAACTATTGATAAATGGCTAGATCCTCACACTCAGCAAGTCCAAGTTTTGGCCGAAGCTTATGCCCCAGTTTTGAGATATCAAGCATTGCTTAATGCCATTTTTCATACTGGTGAAATGATTTGGCGATCGGCTCCATGGTCAGAAGAATTTTGTAATCCAATGGTAATTGCTACTTATTATGATCGGTTTCCTCAACTTTGGGAAAATCATAACCTTGTTGTGTGTCTTGATCGACAAGAGTTTAATCTAGATTATATTCCAGAGGAAATTTCAACCTTAACTATTGATTCACAACTAGAAGTGGAAGGCTATGTTCTCCGGTTATTTGTATCAGGTAAAAATGTTTCTACTGAGCGGACTCTTCAGAGTCTTCACCAAATATTAGAAAAATCTCTTTCTCTTCCTTATACTTTAAAAGTAATAGATGTGTTTCAACATCCGGAACAGGCTGAAGTAGATTTAATTACTGCTACTCCTACTTTGATTAGAGTTTGGCCTCTACCTGTCCGTAGAATTGTTGGGGAATTTGATGATTTGGAAACAATTCTCAAGTTGTTAGAAACTACGAATCAAGATTCTAAAATTTAGATTTTTTTGTATCTTAGCGCTCAATAATTAACAATTAATAATTAATAATTATTTATCATTAATTTTGGCTGGTTGATTAAATATCAAAACTTTGACACATAAGGGCAAAAGCATTTTTAGGAACGAAAAAAATGGCAGCTTTTCAGTTCTTCAAGGGGAAAAAGTTAGCCAAAAATGCTAACTATGGCAAAAAAATCAAGGGATAAAATATCCGATAATTCTTAACTACTCCCTCCAGCCTCCGACCTCCGACCTCCGACCTAGCCAAGCAAAAAGAGTTTTTCAGTAAACCCTAACTATAGCGTTTTTCATATCAAGTCTAGTATCAATTATCCATTGAAAAGGAGATACTTGAAACCGAATTGATTAATTATCAATTATCCATTATATTATGTCCGGTAGCATTGGTATTGTATAGCAAAGGTAGGGAACAGGGAACAGGGAACAGGGAACAGGGAAGAAGAAGCTTTAAGAGAAGGAAAAACTTGATATGGCCGTAGATATTTTCCCAACTTTTACACCAACGATACAAACGGACATGATATTAGTAAATATTTTACACTTTTTGAACCGAAAAAAGTGCCAGTTTTTAGGTTAAAAAAGCTTAAAAAGTTAGAATTTTTACTAGACAAAGACAAAGAGAGAAAAATTAAGGGAAAATTATTCGGACTACCTCCTCTATATAGCTGAATTCAGAGGTTAAATTCGCAGGATGGAGTAAGTTTGAGAATTTAATAATGTCTCATTTGATTTGAATAAAAATGGAACTTTGGAATATTTCTGCTATTGACCAACACGCTCATAATTTGTTGCAACCAGAAGCGATCGCTCGTTATCCTTATGTTGCTGCTTTTACTGAAGGTCATAATCCAGATATTATTAATTACCATGCTTGTAATACCCTATTTTATCGTCGAAGTTTAAGGGATATGGCAGACTTATTAAAATGTGAACCACAAGAGTCAGAAATATTAGCTAAACGAGATAATTTAGGGTTAGAAAATTTAACCAAAACTTGTTTTAAAGCTGCCAATCTTGACACAATTTTATTAGATGATGGTTTTCTCCCAGAGGAAATTTTACCTTGGCAATGGCATCAACAATTTGTAGGTGTAAAACGATTATTAAGAATAGAAAACCTCGCCCAAAATCTCATTCCTCAAGTAAATAATTTTGCAGAATTTCAGGAAAGATTTAGAGCAGAAATTGACCCTCCTCCTCCAGAAGTCGTCGGTTATAAAAGTGTTGCAGCTTATCGTACAGGTTTAGAGATTCAACCTGTCAATATAGAATTAGTAAAATATGAATTTAATGCTATTAAAAAAATAACAGGAGAAAAAACACCACGTTTGAATAATAAACCTTTAATTGACTTTTTAGTAATCGAAACATTAGAAGTAGCTGCAAAACATAAAATACCAATACAATTTCACACAGGAATTGGCGATCCAGATTTAGATTTACGTTTATCAAATCCTCTACATTTACGATTTTTATTAGAAGATAATCGCTTCAGTAATGCTCCCATTGTTTTATTACACACTTCCTATCCTTATACCCGTGAAGCTGGTTATTTAGCATCAGTTTATCCCAATGTTTATATAAGTTTTGGGTTAGTAATACCTTCCTTAAGTGTCGCTGGAATGAGAAGTGTAGTTAGAGAATTAATGGAGTTAACGCCTATTAGTAAATTAATGTATTCTTCCGATGCACATTTGATTCCTGATTTGTATTATTTAGGTGCAAAATGGGGGCGAAAAATTTTGGGAGAAGTGTTAGATGAATCAGTGAAAGATGGAGATTTAACTGTTAAGGAAGCTGAGGAAATAGCTGTGGAGATTTTACAAGGCAATGCCAGTAATATTTATCAGCTAGATATGTATAGTAATCCTAAATGATTTGCCAAAAATCCATACATTACACCAAAATTATGAAACTCTTATTCTGTCAGCATTCAGCTATCACGTCTCAGCCATTAACTATGAACTCCCAAATCTTTGCAGGAGGAATCAGAGTTAAAAAAAATCAGATAATTCAAAGAATGAAATACATTAGCAACTTATATCATGTCCGGATAATTAGTGATAAAAAAACTTTCTCTTCTTTATAGCTTAAAATTCCCTCCTCTTCCCTCCTGACTCCTGACTCCTGACTCCTGACTCCTCCATTTTTATTTATAACCCACATTCCGCACGTCAATTTGTAACATTAAAAGTAGTATAAAAAACGGTGACTTGGTAAGTATTTATACTATATATATCCTATTCATTGACCTTTCTCAGAAGTCAGATTCTCAGGAAAATATTCAGCATAAATACTCAATTACTTACTCCTATTGACCCCGATAATTGTCTCCTGTCTCCAGTATCGAGTCTCCTGTCTCCTATTCTTGATACTACATTTTGTCGTGCGGAATGTAGGTTATAACTATTCAACCGGACATGATATTACTAATATCAAGTCTCATTAATTAGCCACAATAAAAATTTTATTCTCTCTCAATAAAAAATATCCAAAAATTATCCTGTTGCCTAAAACTTTTATTTGTAGTGGACTGACACAGCTAAAACTGTGCAATAGATTTTTGTTTCTTGGTATCTTTTCCTCCCCACCCTCCCGTACGGACGTTGCATAACAAAAATGCGTTTCATGTCGCGCAGCGAAACGTCCCTACCCACACTTCCCACCCTCCCCATATTCCGCACCATTTAAGGTGTGTCACGCCAGTAGGTATTTAAAGAAAACATTATCTAATGAACCTTTTAGATCAAATCCACTTAATTCGGTATCAAAAAACGAATGCTATAGAAGTTAAACGAATGCTTCATTCATTTTTATTGCAATATTGTTCAGTTAAGGATTTTTTTTTGCAAATATGTGACCTGCAAAAGTCGATTTTTACTTTGTTACTCAGATGAATTTTTATGATCTGAACGTATTGATTTTTATGCCTGGCAAGTGTAGTATTCCGCACCGAAAAGCTAACCTTTAATAGCTGAATGCTTACCTTATTTCTACTCCCTAACTATCTTTTTTGAATTTGGTATTATTCTAACCAAAAAACGTACTGCTATATATGGTAGAATGCCTTTGTTAAAATTATGACATTTAAATTAATCCTTGTGAGAAGAAAAACAAATGTTTACTGTAACGTTAAGTTTACTTTTTCAGAAATTGTTTGGCAATGATGCAGTGCAAAAAAAATCAGAAACCATTAGTTTTTCCTTGCTTACTATTGCACCATTCTTTATTTGGGGAACAACTGCTGTAACAATGAGAACTGTTGTTTTAGAGAGCAGTCCTTTTTTTGTAGCTGGAGTACGTCTGTTACTAGCTGGATTATTAGTTTTACTACTAGCATTTATCTTAAAAATTCCTCAACCAAAAACATTAAAAGCTTGGCTATGGGTTCTTTGTTTAGCTTTGTTACAAGGAGTAATGTTACATGGGTTTCTGGCAGCAGGGTTTGAAACAATTAATGCTGGTTTGGGGTCAGTTATTGTTGACTCTAACCCTTTATTTGTAGCTATATTATCAAGCATATTGTTCAGAGAAAAAGTTGGCTTATGGGGTGGAATAGGATTAGTGATTGGGATTTTGGGAATTAGCTTAATTAGTTTGCCTGAATCTTGGCTATTTTCTGGATTAAGCAATAGCTTACCTAAGTCTTTAAACTGGCGAAATCTGAAAAATTATGGGAGTTTGTTAATGCTTTTATCCACTTTTTTTAAGGCACTAGCAACTGTAATGATTCCTTTTATAACTCGCCTTGTTCATCCAATAGTAACAACAGGTTGGGCTTTTCTGATTGGAGGCTTACCCTTACTTGTCTTTTCTGGAATTTGGGAGTCACAGCAGTGGGTACACCTTGATACACTTACCGTAGGATATTGGGTGGAGTTAATATATACTGGTCTTTTTGGTAGCGCGATCGCTTATGCTATATATTTTTATTTGGCTTCGCGAGAAAGTCTAACGAGTTTCACTTCTCTGAGTTTTCTTACACCTGTTTTTGCTCTAACTGGAGGCTACATTTTTTTAGGTGAGACACTTAGTCTTTGGAAGTTTTTAGGAATTTGTTTGACCTTAGTTAGTGTTTATATAATTCAAAAACGAGACCAGCTAGGATCAACTTCCTCAGAGGGTGACAACTAGACTCTAGTTGAGACAAAGGATAGAGGTTAGGTTTAGGAACAATGATCCTTATTATTCGTAACATTTTGGTATTACTCTTATGGTATTTTCTCCATCACCATAAGAGACTGTTTGTAAAACAAACCTTAAGAACGGCCTGAGTTTTTAGTACCAAGCCTTCGTAACATCAATCTAATCATTGCAGTGTAAATCAGAGCTTCACTAATCTCTGGTAGCTGTTCATAGTCCACAGCTAAACGTC
>JBCDJM010000185.1:0-15224 GCA_038747755.1 Cyanobacteria bacterium P01_H01_bin.35 | reverse complement strand
TCTTCAACTTGGGTGTTAAATCGGCAGTCAATGCAGTCGCCATAGTCTCGCTCCACAACAGTCATCAATGAGCGGAGGATGTCACCGCGCGATCCCGTCCAACCTTGCTCTTTCCATTCCTCAGTCACTAAGCCGTTAAATACTTTGATCCCTCTAAAGGGAAGCATATACTCATCGAAGACATCTGTGGCTTCAATGTAGCGTAGCGCCTTCAACCCATGCCCGGTGATGTCAATAGGGTATGACCGGTCGGGATTAAATTGAGAAGTGTCTGCGGGATGTGGGTCCCGTTCGAGAACAGTTGTATGGATGCCTCGACGTGCAGAGGCAATAGCAGAGACCAGTCCGGCTGGACCTCCGCCAATAATAGCGATTTTACTTGTTTGATTCGTCATCATTATTATTCTCCTTGATTCGGTTTCAAATGGGCTTCCAGTCATAAGCTCATCTGCTGATGCTCATCGAATCATCGAAGAGCATCCTGATGAAATATCCGCACAGCATATTTTAATTAACTGCTCATTATTAATCGCATTAATTTAATCGTTAATAGCGATGATAAATTAGCGTTTGCCAATATTAGTATTGATGAGTAAATTAAGCTCTAAACATCAATAGATTCTAATTTATTCCAAGTTTGACTACCAACAATTCCATTCGCAGTTAAACCATAGTATTTTTGGAATTTATTCACAGCTGATTCTGTTGCTACACCAAATATTCCATCAACTACCAAAGAACCAAATCCAATACCATTTAACCGTCTTTGTACATATTCTACATCTTCTCCAGTGCTACTAAAACAGAGAGTAGCCCGGGCATTTGTATCATTTTCCCCAGCATCAATTGTATCTACTAGTGCCCAAGTTTGGGAATCCACAATTCCATTTCTAGTCAAACCATATTTTTTTTGAAAAGCCATAATAACTTCCTTTGTAAGATTACCAAATACTGCTTCATAAAACTCCTTATTTTTTGAATTTTCAAATTGTTGTTTACTTTCAACAATTTCAGTATCATTCAATTTCAAAGAAAAATCATTGATATTTGCAGACATTACCTATGGTAATTTTTGACCATTCATCATTGCACTTTTCAGCAATTCTCAAACAGGATTGTGTCTAATACCCCGCCAGTATCGGCGAAACGTTTTGGGAGCGTTGCTCTAATCCCCATTACATGCGTCAACTTCTAACTTCATTATTGTATAGCGCTACGCGCTAGGGAATAGGGAATAGCGGTGCGACCCCGCGACGACGACAGTCGCAAGCGGTCAGATCCCGCGTCGGCGTAAGACGCAAGGGAATGCTGACCAAGAGAGGGAACGCGCACCAAGAGAGGGAATAGGGAATAGTAGACTAATAAAGGGTTTTAGGATTTAGAAATGTCAAGAGCCTTAATGCGTAGCGCTATATCTTCCAAGATAGTTCACAAATGACCCCTCCCTTGGGTAAAGACTCCCGACGAAATTTTCCTCCCAATCTTTTTGCTAATAAATGGCTGTGTTTTGTACCTTGTTGTTCCTTTCCTGGCTTGAAACCACAGCCATTATCCTGTACCTTAAGAATATAATTACCCTCGCGTTCTTCCCCCGTAACCACAATTCGAGTTACACCATGAGCGTGTTTACCTATATTACACAAAGCTTCCTCCAACCACAAACACAAGTCGCGTTTCATTTCCAAGGTGAGGGAAGATTGAGTAATAGGTGCAAAATTCCGTACTTTAACTCGAATAGTTTGGAAGCAAGGAAGATTACGTTTAAGGGTTAGGGAATATACTTCATAAAGTAAATTATGAAAGGGAAGATTTAGGTCGATAGAGGTTCCTTCCCCCAAGCGAAGATAATTTTCAGAAGTAGCAGATTCTAAAATTTCTGGCGAGCTTACTGACTTACTAGCTGTATTATTTTCATCTGTAAAACTGTGTCCCACTGCGCGAATTTCAGTATTGAGTTCGTTCAAACGCTGTAAAAATTCTGTTTGAGATATCTGCCCCCTTTGCACATCTCTTTGCAGTAGTGCTAGGGTTTGCAGTGGTCCATTATGAATTTGGGTAAAAGCTTGTTCCAAAGCCTTTTGGCGAATACTCTGCCGCTCTATGATTTGAGCATAATATTGGAGACGTTCGGCATACAAGCTTTCCACTATTGACTGGAGACGATTATGCAAAAAAACAAGTGCAGTTTGCATCCCCATTACTGGTCCGAAGGAGATGAGCAAATCTAGCCCTCGTAAAGAGTATAGTTCTTCTGGGTTAAAAATGAAGTAGGTCAAAATAGGTCCAGCAACACCTATCCAGAGGAGTATAGTTGCCTTCAGCAATCGTTGGGGACGCAGGGTTATCAACATCAACGTCATCAACATCAACGATGCTGAGGATATCGGCGGTAAATGATCTATAAGACTAATGTTGGATGAGGTAAATGCCTTCAGAGAGTAAAACCAACCAGGCATCACAACAAACATTACACTCTGAAATAAACTCAGATTTATTACTTGTTGCAAACTCTCTGGTTTTGTATAAAGACGTATCAGTAATATTAAAGATGTAATTCCGAACAGGGGAGGATTAATTAGATGAAGCTGGTGGGTATTGAGTTCCAACCTGTGGATGATAGTGGCAATAGTTGTACCTACAACTGTCAAAATCAAAACAGCTAGAACCATTTGACGCTTTAGTTTGCTTTGGGGATCTAAAATGGTAGACATAATATTCTCAATGATTAATCAATCTAGTAAACCTTTTTCCCGCGCACGGATTTGTGTTAAAGCTCGAATGTTTTTTCCAGGTTCAGGATAAATTCCCAATACATCCTGAATTTTTGACCAGTAGTGACGAATCATACGTTCTGACTTATACATTGATTGAGCAATAGCTTTATCTTGCAATCCTTCTTCAAAAGCAAGTCGCAACACTTCCAACCACTCAGGTTTTACTTGCAAATCGGTTTGTAAATCCTTAGTATGAGTAAGTCCTTGCATTGCCCATTCCATCCGAGTTATAAAAGTTTCTACAGTTTCGCTTTTATCAGCGATTGTAAATCCTCCTTGATGGGCATCAATTTCAGGTATGAGGCGAACTAATGCTTTGATGCTACTACTTTGCACCATTAAGTTAAGTTGCGGATAATCTTGCATTAATTGCTTGAGTAAGCCCAATCCATGCTCTATTTCGGCAGTTGTTCCCGATTCCTGGGGAATAGATAAATCGGCGATCGCTAAATCGGGAGAATGCTCGGCAACTTGTGTAAGAGCTTCTTGCGCGGTTTGAGCTGAGAATATTTGGGCATCCCCGAAGCGATCGCTTACCAAGCTAATAGTTCCATTTAACAGTAAGCGATGGTCATCAATAATCAGAATTTTGGGTTGTTGAATATTCATTTTGAGTAAAATAAATTACACCGTTCATTAGACTTCTTGCAGAAGTTAGGGAATAGGGAATAAGCGTGGACCAAAGGTAGCTGCCATATAGTGCAATGAGGTGCGATAAAGGCTGTCAAAACCTTATAATTCGTTTAATTTTGGTAGGCTTTCCTGGTTTAAGCCACAAAAAGTAAGACAGTTATAACCTATGTATATTTATACTTTCAGGTTTTCATTGATCCCAACTGGGCGAACCTTCGATTTACGCTAACTAATTGGTCTTGTAGTGAGTTATTGTTGTTCGCCTGGTTGATTTTCTTAGAGTTTTTAGAGTTAACTTGAGTTTGATTTTTTTTGTCCATTTTTATTTTCCAGTTTGATCATCTATATATTATAGAACATTTGCTTTGTTGATTTTTCATAAACTGAATAAAACTGAATAAAATACCTGAAAAAAAATTACTGAATCAAACTGAACTTTCCTGGATTTTGTTCCTATGGAAATTGAGGTGAATTGATTATCAAAACACAAACCAAATAAGGATTAAACACCTTGAATAATCAAATACACCACCCAGAATTCACTGAATTGAAGTTAGAATTTTTTTTGTCATGGATTCAGTCAGTAAGTCAAATAACTCAAGGAGAAATAATAGCAATTGATGGTAAAATTTTGAGAGGTTATTATGACCAGAAAAAAATCTCAAAAAGCTATTCACATGGTCAGTGCCTGGGCAACGGCAAATCGCCTAGTTTTAGGTCAAATAAAAGTAGATAAAAAATTAAACGAAATTACTGCAATTCGTAAAAATCTCAATTTTTTGTCTATTTCTGGTTGTTTAGTTGCGATTGATGCTATAGGATACCAGAAATAAATTGTTAAACAAATTACAGAACAACAAGCTGACTATGTAATTACTTTGAAAAAAAAATCAAGGTTATTTTTATCTGAATAGTCGAAAAATTGCTGAATAAATTATCTAAAACTGAGCGCGTCAAAGTTTCGAGTCTATAAAATCTTACTTCTAACTTTTAACTTTTAACTTTCTTGAAACGATATGACTACAATAGCTTTTGAGCTTGTATCAATTTCCTAAACTATGTAGTGCTATAAATAATTTTGTAATGGTACTTCAGGATCTGGCACACCCTAATCGATAATAGCGGCTATGATGCCAACTATAGTTTGGATTGGTACTTTCTTGAGTTTTGGAAGATGCTTTTTTGGTTTCCTCACTAAATAGAGGAGTTGATTTTTTTAGTAGGTCTCTCTGTACTGCAATAAAAGCACGATTTACTACCAAAGTAATCTTTTGTTGATAATCTTTTTCGGCTTTTTTTGTTTGAAATTTCCATCCTTCCTGACTACAAGCATATAATGCTGGGAGACGATTCAAGGCATAAGTTTCTACATCAGATCCCTTAATATATTTTGCCAATTTTTGAGGCAGCAATCTCATTTTGCGATTTACTTCCTCTGCAACCATCTCTTCCATAATATTGATATATTTCTTTTGAGAGTTAGTCTGAATCATTAGAAATATCCTTAATTTATGTTTCAAATATTTCTTGAACCTAGATATCAACAAGTAGATGTTAATATTGGTTTGTTGAGTCTTTTTGGTTGTATCCTCAACATATTCTTATTATCGGTGTATTTCTGGATGAATAGTGAGAATGTGCATGAGTCGTCACAAAAAATCATGCCGTTGTTTGGAACGTGCAAAAAAATACACAATAACTCATCAGGAATTACGTTTAGTGTTTTTTTTAAAGATTAAACTTGCAATTAAATGCCTTTTTTACCACTTTACAACTGGGTTGGTTAGGATATATGTAATGAAACAAAAACATCTTTAATTAACTTGTTTGCTGGAAACAGCTAATAACAGAACATCAGGTTGCTTTGAACACTCAACTCATAATTCGCAAGGGAATAATTATGGTTATTTATAAAAAAACAAAACCTCAAAATGCAGTTACATCATTATTAGCTGTCCAGGAACTTAGACAAAAAGAGCATTTGTTGGGACTTATTTTAGACCAGATTCATCAGTCTTTAAATTTGGATGAAATATTGGAGACTACAGTAGAGTCAGTAAGGCTTTTTTTGGAGTGCGACCGTGTGGTGATTTATCGTTTTTTGGAAGATGGAAGAGGTCTGATAGAAAAAGAATCTGTTGCAGCAACTTGCAGTCCAATGTTAGGTGAAATTATTGACGACCCATGTTTTATAAATACAAATTTTATAGAACCCTACAAACAAGATTGTATTAATCAAACTCCTGATGTCAAAAAATGCAATACCGAGCTACTCAGAAAGTTTCAAGTGAAAGCAAGTATGGTATTGCCAATCTTAATTAATCAAAAAGAGGAAAAACAAAGTACAGACAAGACTACATGGGGGTTGATAATAGCTCATCAATGTACTCACAACCGAAATTGGCCGATATCAGACACTGATTTATTACAACGTCTAACAACTCAGATAGCGATCGCTATTCAAAAAGCTGAACTTTTTCATCGTTTAGAAAAACGAAATCAACAATTAGAAAAAATAGCTTATATCGATCGCTTGACACAAGTTTCCAATCGTCGCCACTTTGAAGAAAAATTTGAGGAAGAATGGAAAAGGTTAACACGAGATAATAGTTCGATGTCAGTAATTATGGTAGATGTAGATTATTTTAAGCACTACAATGATACTTACGGTCATCAACAAGGAGACAAATGTTTAGCACAGGTGGCTCAAGCTATCAGTTCAGCAGTCAAACGACCAGGAGATTTTGTAGCTCGATATGGTGGAGAAGAGTTTGTGGTTATTTTGCCAAATACTCCCATAGAAGGAGCATTGAAGGTTGCAGAAAATATCAGAATAGAAATCGAAGCTTTAGAAATTCCTCATACAACTTCGGCAGTGAGTAATTGGGTGACAAGTAGTTTAGGAGTGGCAAGTAGTCACTGCTCTAATCAATCTAATCCTGAGATGTTGCTACAAGCAGCAGATATGGCTCTTTACAATGCTAAAAAAGCTGGTAGAAATCGAGTTGAAACATCTAAATCAGCAGATGTTGTATCAGTTGATTTAGAAGTAAAATCTGCAGCTACCTTATCCACAGCTAAAGTATTTGAATGTGCAAAATATTCTCAAAATTTAGTTGCTAAACTATCTTGTTCAAAATGGTTAAATCCAGATAAATTCCTTGGTTCTATTAACTGGAAAATAGCTTCTATGAATATAGAAATTTTGCAAGGAAAAATACAAGATAAATTACAGAATTTGACTAACTATTTAGCTAATAAATACGGCAAATTTGTCATTGAAAATTTAAACGTTACTCGGATTTTAACCAATTATAAATTAGTTAAATATTTAGCATATCAAGACTTTATATCAGTTCAGCCAGCAATTATAATATAAATTTCAATGGTACGGCTCTGGGATTATTTTTGTGAATAAGTTTTATCCATCATCAAAGACTTGCTTGCTTGGCAAATCTGAATGCTTCTCTAATGTTTATATTCAGGATATAATATCATGTCCGCTGGTATCGGAGCGCGTAAAAGTTGGGGAAATATTTACCTTATGTAAGGTTTTTCTTTTTCTTCTTTACTTCTTCCTTCTTACTTCTTACTTCTTACTTCTTACTTCTTCCTTCTTCCTTACTTTCTCACTTGCAATACCGATACTACCGGACATGATATAAGTTAATAGCTAAGAATTTGTGGAGCATTGACAAATTAATATTAATATATGATATAATTTATCTTTTAGTATCGCAGTCGAAGCAAAGATTAGGGCATTTCTAAATCCTGAAATCCTTTGACAGTTTACTATTCCCTATTCTCTATTCCCTATTCCCTAGCGCGTAGCGCTATAAAATTTGAGATTATCTAGGAATTACCAAGAAATAAGGTCTCAAACCTCCCTATTATAGGAGGTACTGATAACTGATAACTGATAACTGATAACTGAAATGACATCCCTAACTTCAGAGCAATACAAACAGAAAATGCAGCGCCGTAAAGAGGTGCAAGACCAGCGAGTATCTCAAGCTGCTCAGGAAAAAGGCTTAATTATTGTAAATACTGGCAACGGTAAGGGTAAAACTACGGCAGGGTTAGGTATGGTAATGCGTTGTTTAGGCCATGGCTACCAAGTGGCAATTATCCAATTTATTAAAGGTGCTTGGGAACCAGCAGAAAAAGCCATTTTTAGCAAGTGGGGCGAACAAATATCTTTTCATGCTTTGGGTGAAGGGTTTACTTGGGAAACTCAAGACCGCGATCGCGATATTCAGAAAGTTTATGAAGCGTGGAATTTGGCTTTAACTTTTATCCGCAACCCAGATTTTAAATTAGTCTTGCTTGATGAAGTTAATGTTACTCTAAAATTGGGTTATCTAAAGTTAGAAGATTTATTAGTTGGCTTAGAGGAAAAACCAGTAGATTCTCATATTATTCTTACTGGTAGAGGTGCCCCTCCCGAATTAATTGAAAGGGCTGATTTAGTGACAGAAATGAAAATGATTAAGCATCCTTTTAGAGAGCAAGGTGTAAAGGCGCAGCCTGGTATTGAGTATTAATATTTTTCATTAATGGATAATAGATAATAGATAATTGATAATTACTTCTGGTTAAAACCATCAGATTGAATATAAGGAAATATCCTAGCACTTTTTTCTCTTGAAATAGAAGGATTTATATCTTGATTTTTCGGTAAAGAGAAGGAAGAATGTGTGATTTTTTTTCCTTTAAGTTTATTTTTTATAAAGCAAAAAAGCATAAAAATTATAGATTTTATAGCGCTACGCGCTAGGGAATAGGGAATAGTAGACTAATAAAGGGTTTTCCGTTTGTCATGCTGCGCAAACAGGATTTAGAAATGTCAAACACCTTAATGCGTAGGACTCTGTTGATCGAGTTAGACCGATAATTTTATATCAAAAGGAAAAGGAAGTAGTTATTTTTAATATTTGCTACAAATAGGAAATATTTATCAAACTGGTAGAATACCAATTACCAAAAATAATACTATATTTCAGAATTTCAGCCAGACTTCAACGATTAATTAATTAGTATAATTCAATAATATTTTTGACAATTATCAGTCAGTCATTAACTGTATATTTTTACTATTTTTATCGCTACCCTGCTCCCCCGCTATTCTACCCAATCAAATGTAGGAAAATTTTTGATATTTCGTATTATATTCCATTACCAAACTAAATATTGATAGTTAGTTTGACAACTTTTTAATATTCGGAAATCATTATCACTAACTTGATTTATTGGGTGATATTTTGTCAGGTCTACTGTGTAGTCAGAAGCGCTATTATCATAACTATCTATAACCTTTACCTGTAAACTATCTTTTTGATGAATACCATAAAAGCAGTAAAAGGATGAATAGGGTAGATAAAAAGCACCTATTACCTTACTATTTTTGACCTTAAAGACAAAATACTCATTCTGAATTTGATCTCGCTGCCTAGATTGACCAAAAAGGTAAATTCCATCGGTCGGCAATACATTATTGTAGTCTATTTCTGAAGAAAACTTTGGCCTTTCTTGCTTAAGCTTAACAGAAATAGATTTATAATGTATTACTGGCCTATTTACTACACCATAAGTCAATATAGAGTAGGTTGCGATCGCCACTAACCTAAAAATCACGAATATTGCTTAATTATTATATACATTATTATCATAGCCATATAAAAGGCTAAAGGTCTATTTTTTAACAATCTTTGTTGCTTTCTCAAGCGAAACAAAAGTTATTTTTGTCAAATAAAATTCCTTGTAAAGATAATCATTAAGAATAACTATCTCTACAAGGAATGGTGTCAATTTGAGATTAAAAATAGAGGGATCGATGCTAGAAAGATATTCATACCTAGCGCAGGATGGCGGAAATATGTTACCAGTGACAAAATACTCAAAGCCTTACCAATCAAAAATTCTGACTTCTGACTTCTGACTTCTGACTTCCGCGTAGCGGTACTAGCTAGCTACATATTCTCGTACCTTGGCCTGACGACGACGCAAATGGGCCAAAGCCTGATGCTCTAGTTGGCGAACTCGCTCACGACTGAGTTGGAGTCTCTCTCCCACTTTAGCCAAGGACATCTCCTTACCATCCTCAAGACCAAAACGCAATATCAATACACGACGTTGTTGCTCGGTCAATTCCCCCAATAGGGTATTTAAGTCTTGACGCAACAACTCACCAGTGATATAGTCATCTGGAGAAGATGTTTCATCTTCTAAAAGTTCTTGCAGTTCAGTGTCCTGATTATCTCCAACCCGTAAATCTAAAGAAATAGGATGACGGGCCATCAATAGATATTCTCTAATTTGAGAAGGCTCTAGCTCCAACGCTTGGGCAATCTCAGAAGGGGTAGGACTACGACCCAAAGTCTGAATTAGCTCTCTCTGAACTCTTTTGATTTTGTTGAGCTTTTCAGTAATGTGAATAGGTAAGCGAATTGTACGACCTTGTTGCGCGATCGCTCTAGTGATTGCCTGGCGAATCCACCAGTAAGCATAAGTAGAAAATTTGTAGCCCCGTGTAGGGTCAAATTTTTCTACTCCTCGTTCTAAACCAAGAGTACCTTCTTGAATTAAATCCAAGAATTCCATATTTCGCTTTTGGTACTTTTTAGCGATCGCTACTACTAAGCGAAGATTAGCTTCAATCATTTTTTGCTTGGCACGTTGACCTTGCTTTATTGCTTGCTGAAGTGTTTCTACACTTAGGGTTACATATTCTGCCCATTCTGGGCCAGTTGCAGCTCTATTTAGTTTTTCCTCTAATTTTTCTTTTAACTCCAGCAGTTGCATCATTTGCTGTACCTGCTTACCATAAACAATCTCTTCCTCACGAGTTAGGAGGGGTACACGACCAATCTCATGTAAATAAGTACGAACTGTATCCATTGAGGAGTAAGGGCTACCGCTAAATTTAGTTTGAGTTGTCTTTTGAGTTTTATTTTCTTGATTTAGTTTTGACATTTTTGCAATAAACTCCTTTAATAAATATTGCAGTAGTTATAATTTCCTCCTGATAGTAGGAGTATATAGAGACAACTACACGAGGATAGGTTTGCCCATCCCCCAAAAATTCTATAAAGTGGGAAAAACTTTATAATTGGACTTTGCTATCTTGGTTTTTGCATGGAACCATAAGAAAAACTCAAATTTCAGATAATTTGTATTAATAAAATTTATAGTTCAGTTTCCATGTAAACTAAACTAATTATGAGTTTGCCTTTCTTGTTTGTAATACAAGCTTAGACTAAATTCCTCGATCAAATGTTCATTACTATAGGTAGAAAATCTTAATTTTTACTTAAGAGTATTAGGGACTGAGATTAACTCCAACTTATCTTTCTCAATTTCCGCAAAATTTTGGTAAAATTATTATCTGTTGAGTTAATCATCTACTCCATTCCATGATGGCTTAACATATACTTAAGAAGCAACTATCACAACAGAGAGATAACCGAACTCTTCCCATAGTAAAGAAGACTCAAAATTTAGTTGTGTTTTCATAGAATGTCCTAAAAAACGCTACCCAAAAATTATGGATTTTTCGATCATCATTGATGATATACTACAGTGTAACATAAAAATAAATTTTTAGACCTATCAAATCGATTGAAGTTTTTTTGTGTCCTTTCTCAAAATAATTGGGCGTTGCTTAATAAATGTTGATTTAAGACGAGTCAGGTAGGGTTTGCTCAAAAAGTCTTTTTTAAGCAGTAGGGGAGTAGGGGAGTAGTAGGGACGTTGATAACAAAAATGTGTTATCCTGACGGAATGCTCCGCAAACATGTCGCGCAGCGTTTAGCTAACGCAAAACTATCCTAACGGAATGCTCCGCAAACGTTAACGCTGTCGCGACATATAAAGCGGATCTTTGCGTTAGCAGAACGTCCGTACGGGAGTAATTTTTTGGCTCAACTATGCACCTAAAATCCTAACTTTTTGATTTTTCGGGAACCGTGCATAAAGCAGCTCAAAACTAGGTACTTTTTCCCGATCTAAGAAGGCTAAAACTTTTATCTGTCAATGCTTTAAGATTTAATCAGCAAGCCCGAAATAGGGAATAGTAAACTGTCAAGGGGTTTTTCGTATAGGGAAAAGCTCCGCTAACAGGATTTAGAAATGTCTTCTTACTTCCTACTTTTTACTTATTCCTTCTTACTTCCTACTTCTTACTTCTCCTCAATTACAAATTCATATTTTCCAGATTTATCACTAGGTTTAACTTGAACTAATACTGATTTCTCTTTGTCTAGAAACTGGCGATCGCCTAACTCTCCAAATCTAATTTTTCCTGTTACTCCTTCCATAGAAAAATCACGATTAGATAAAGTTCTTTGTAACTGTTGACGAGAATAATTACCCATCATTTTATCCATAGCTTTAATAATAGTTTGAGTCGCATCATAAGAGGTAGCAGTACGCCAATTAACTTCAGCATTCCAAAACTTTTTAGCTGTTTGAGCAAATTCAGAATTAGGGTAACGATGCCAAGGAATAGGAAGGGTTAAATTTGTTTGATATGCTTGTTGACTAGCATCCTTTAATACCCTGGGATTATAAACAGAATCTCCTCCCAATAATTTCAATCCTTTAGCATTATTAATTATTCCTATTGCGTTACCCAGAGTTCTGTCTGTAGCAGGAACTAAAAGCATTATTTCTGCACCTTTATTTTTTGCTTCTTCTACACAGTCACTAGCGCTAAAATTTCCTACCGAAATATCACATTTATGTACAAATTTTGCTGGTAGTAATTTCTCAAATTCTTTGGCTAGAGATTCACTGTAACTATTTCTTGGTATATAGGCAACTGCTAATTTTTTATCTCCCAAATTTTGTTGATTCAAATAATTCCATAAAGTTTGAGCTGCTCGATCATCACTTGATGGAATTTTAAACACAAACCTACTAAAATTTTTCAAATGAATAGAAGTGCTAGTAGGAGAAATAGCCACAAGTTTAGCTTCGTTATAAATATCTCCTGCTTGTAAAGTCATATCGCTGGAATAGTGACCAATAACAGCTAAAATTTTCTCGTTTTCTACTAAAGCTTGAGCAATTTTTTCTGCGGTTTTTGGCAGATATTCATCATCAGTAATAGTAACTTTTAAAAATTTACTATTCAAACTCCCAGAACAATTTAGTGGATTTTCAATATTTGTAATAGCTAGAGAAATTTGATTCAAACCACAATTAAATTCGCTTTGAGCTTGAGCAACTCCTCGCAAAATTTCTTGAGCAATATCTGACTCCTGAGCTATCGGAACACTTACCGCAATTTCTATCTTTTCCCCAATATTAGTATTAGACTTTTCTTGAGCAATTGCATTATTCAAATAAATCAAAGTTTCCGGGTCATTTTTCTTGACTTGGAGAGACTGGCGAAACTGAGCGATCGCCTTCCCAAATTTGCCACTATTAAACTCCTGAATTCCCATTTCTTTTGCCGGAGTTTTCTCTGAAGAAATTAACAGTTTTTCTCCCTGACTAATATTTTGATAAATTTCTGCTACTGGTAGTATTTTTGGAGTTGAAATAAATTGATTTTTAACTAAATTTATCGCCAAAATTGCTAATAAAAATCCGGCTGTTAAACCCAATGGCAGTTTAAATTTTTTGAGAAATTTATGAGCTAAATTTGGCTGAATTAAGTCCTGCCATCTTAGAGAATTAGATAAAACTGTTTCTTGAATACAAATAGTAGGTAACCACATCGCACCTGGATAGAGCTTTTCAAAATGTTCTAATCTTCCTTTTGCTATTCGCACCGACTCAAACAGAGATTTATTATTTGTAAACTCCGCAAAAAAATACTCCAAAAATTTTACTGCCACCATGTCAGGAACAGGTTCCCGCATAACAATAATTCGTGATAAACCAAGGTTAGCCAATTGATTGGCTAAACCCAAACCATCACAGGAATTAAAAATAGCTAACTGCAACCCTTTATCTATTGCAAATTTCAAAGAATTTTTAAACTCTTCAATACTTAATCTATCCTCATCATTCAAATCTATCCAACCAATTGAACCATCCTCTTTACTACAACTATGACCCGAAAAAATTAAGATGTGATAACCAGGTTCTTCCCGCAAAGCATTAGATAAAATCTCCCTAGTTGGTTGATTTAAACATTTTACTTCCGCACCCTTTTCCTTTAACTTTTGAATTACCTCTAAATCTAACTCTGTATTAATTCCATCACTCTTACCAACTATCAAAATAATTCTTACTTTCGAGAATTTACGCACTCCTTTAAATCTGCCTTTACCTCTAACTCGAATAGCAATTTCTGTTTGAGGAAAACGAGACTCAAACAAACTCCATTCTTGCCAAGGAATTCGACGTAAATTAGGATTTTGAATATCCAAAAATAAACGAGTTTCTTCCCCAGAAGATTGTAGAGAACTTAAAACAGCAATTAACTCATCTCGTATAGGTTGCCAATCACTTTCACCACTATCTAGCCATTGATTAAGAGTAACTTTAACTTGTTCTTTTTGTTCGGTACTAGAATAATTAACGACTGATTTTGGGCTAATACGAGTTGCTACTTTTCGCACATCTTCTAAATCATAATAAGCTTCTTTCCATTTCTTAAAAGATGTTTCTAATTGAGCAGGTAAACATGGCAAAAGACCATCAATAGAGTTAAAATTAGTCTCCTTAGTATCTATTAAAGTTAAAGTTACATGAAATCGATCATTAACACTATCAATCAGTTTAATTTTAATGATTTTCATAGTTATATATCCTCTTATACCAATTGCCAAAAGTAATACTATACAATGACACTTCAATTATTAAGTAATTAATACGGGCTGAATATAGCAATCCTAAATAGGTTTTCAACAATTAATAATTACCTCTCCTTGAAAAGAAGAAGATTGACTCATGCATACAATTTTTATTTATTATTCCCTATCCAAGGGGAGGCTTTAAACCAAAATTTTTCGGTAAGATTTTATTGTAGAGGTGTGGTCTCCAAATCCCCCGGCACTTGGGTTTAGAAACCAAACCCCTACAGTTTTTTCTCACAAATTATTTCTTATGGCTATAACCTTATTTAATAATTATTACCCAGTTGGTATGACTTATGCAGATTTTTACTACTGTCGCGTCAAAAAAAGAAAATGTGGGTTAAAAAACCTAACCCCCCAACCCCCTTCCCTGCAAGGGAAGGGGGGGAGTATCTCTCCCCTCTCCTTCCTGGCGTGGGTTTTGGGTAGAGGTCTTCCGGGATGCTCGCTTACCCACAATTTCAGTTTTTAACTTTCCAAATTTTGACTCTGATAATCTATCAACTTACCCAAAGTTTCTGGAAATATTTGAAAATCCATATTTTCATCTTCCCTTTGAGACAAAGAACGCTTCACTTGTCCTAAATAAAGTGGTTCAGAAACACCTTCCTCTGGATGAATAATAGTTCTAACTCTAATAGTTAATTTATTATCTCCACCTAAACGGCCTAGTGAAAATAAATCTCCTGCCGCTTGTTCCATAGTTGCCTCTATTTCTGATTCTGAAATACTCGGAGAAACAGCTATTACCGTTTGAGTCGAACCATTATCATAAACCAATGTATATGGAACCGAACCTGGAATTTCTACACGGTTAAATAATCCTAAACTTAAGCCAAATAAACCAGCAGTTAAGACTCCCATAAAACCTGTTACTCCCACCAATCTAAATCTAAATCCCCAATTCAAAATAAAGCCAAGAGTTGTCAAAAGAAAAAATCCAATTGTAGCAATACCAAACCATTTAGTAGCGATAAATAATTCTGTAGTTGATAACATTTTTTTCTTG
>JBCDJM010000184.1:0-15281 GCA_038747755.1 Cyanobacteria bacterium P01_H01_bin.35 | reverse complement strand
GTTATGTTGAAGTCTTGAATCGGCTTTTTCACGAGAAAAGAGTATTTTTCAATACACTTTTTTATGAATGTAGACAGAATTCTTCCTCCCCCTCCTCCCCACCCTCCGACAAGGGTTTCAGGAGTTCCTTATAAGGGATAGTATCCAAGGGGAGGCTTGAGACCTTTTTTTTGGTCAAAAGTTGAGGGGGCGGGTTCATCTTATTTCTGGTTAATTTTTAATATTAACACGGAACCTGCCCCTACGCTTGACAATATTTAAGATGAAACGGTCTACTACAAATTTTTGCTATACCAAATATTCTCTATTTGATTAGCGATCGCCTCACCCTCCCGACGCATCGTTTGAAAATTTTCCTCATTTAGCAAAACAGTCACATGACCTAATTTTCGACCAGGGCGAGATTCTGTTTTGCCATACCACCAAACAGAAGTGTTAGAAAACATTTCTAACTTTTGCAGTTTTGTCAAGTAGTGATTTTCCCCAAATTCATAACCCAATAAATTTACCATCACTGCTCCCCTAGTATTAAGAGCGGTAGTACCTAAAGGTAAACCACAAACTGCCCGTAAATGTTGTTCAAATTGGGAAGTCTCACAAGTATCCAAAGTGTAATGACCAGAATTATGAGTTCTCGGAGCAATTTCATTAATCAAAACTTTTTTATCTTTAGTAATAAACATTTCAATCCCAAATACTCCTACTACTTCTAAACTATTGAGGAGAGTCTGAGCGATCGCTTCAATTTCTTTTACTAATTCCAAATTTTCATCAGGCACAAAAACCCGGCGACAAACCTGATTTTCTTGTTGAGTTTCTACTACAGGATAAACCTTAACTTCTCCAGTCACTGAACGAGCGGCAATAAAAGCAACTTCTCGGTCAAAAGGAATAAATTCTTGTATGAAAAATTCAGAATTTCCCTGAGATTTTAAAGTTTCAATATCCTTAATAATAAAAGTTCCTTGACCATCATAACCATGACGACGAGCTTTTAATACCAGAGGAAAAGATAAAGACTCAAATTCTTCTCCCCACTCCCAAAAGTTAGGAACAGGCAAACCTAAATCTCGCAAATAACATAACTGTTCATATTTATCTAATAACGGCTTCAACACAGATAAACTCGGACGAAAAATTACATCTTTTTCAGATAGATGTGATAACTCATCTATATTAATAAATTCATTCTCAAAAGTAATCACATCACAACTATTTGCTAACTTAGTAGTTGCCTGAACATCATAAATTTCTGCCAAAATAATATCCTTTGCGATAGATACTGCCGGGTCATCTTTATGGGGAGTTTGAATAATTAAATCTACTCCTAGTTTTTTAGCTGCATCTGCCATCATCCATGCCAACTGACCACCACCAATAACACCGACTTTTTGAATTTTTCTAGGTTGGTTTTGACTAATTTCACTGTTTTTCATTTTTCTCATCAATTTAATTACAACTTTTGTATTTTATCAACAAAAAAAATATTGTTATTTACTTAATTAGTAGCAGGAAAGCAAATAAATAATCTATATAGCAGTATGAAATGATTTGTCAAAAAAAAACTCTGAGGTATGGATAATTAGATAGAGTTTTGACTACCCACTTTCTATTATCCATTATCAATTAATGAAATCCCAGATAAAAACTCTATAGAGATATCAATGCTTTGCCATCAGGACTGATAACTGATAACTGATATTAACCCCTAGTCAATTTTATTTCCAGATGATAACATAAACAGCGTTTTG
Organism: Cyanobacteria bacterium P01_H01_bin.35; assembly: GCA_038747755.1. Classification (GTDB taxonomy): domain Bacteria; phylum Cyanobacteriota; class Cyanobacteriia; order Cyanobacteriales; family Microcoleaceae; genus Trichodesmium. The sequence goes on along the minus strand of JBCDJM010000184.1, from coordinate 13,530 downwards.
CTACGCGATATATTTGCGGAGCATTCCAAAGGAAAACGCGGAGCTTTGCTCTACTATCTACTATTCAGCCAATAGCTATGAACATTATCAAATTTATCCTCATTTTTATTCTGCCTCTCATTAGCATTATTTTAATTATCTGGAAATTTTATTTTGAACCAAAATTTACTTTGTTTGATGATGATAAAAGACTAATCAACTTTCGCAATATGAATCGAGTTTTTCCCAGTAGAATTATTTATCGTTCTAAAAAATCGTATCAATTGAAGGAAAATTTACGCGACTTGAATATATCTTATAATTTCCAGGGTAAAACTAGAAAAATGTCAGATTTTTTAGAGCGTTTAAAAACCACGGGATTTTTGTTGGTCAAAAATGATGTAATTGTCTATGAAAAATACTTTCAAGATTATGCAAATACCGATAAAATTACATCTTGGTCTGTAGCCAAAGCTTTCATTTCTGCTTTGATAGGAATTGCCTTAGAAGATAATTATATTGACAGTATAGATGACCCGATTACTAAATATATGCCAGAATTAAAAGTATCCGGTTATAACAACGTACCAATTAAACATATTCTTCAGATGCAATCTGGTGTCAGATTTACTGAAAATTTTGGTTATCAAAATACAGATATTTATCAACTTTTATATAAATTATTTCTCTATATGCAGCCTATGGAAAAGGCAGTTTTAAATTATCCTTCTCAATGCCCATCAGGAAATTTTTTTGAATACATGGGCTTAAATAGTCAGATATTAAGTTTATTAGTAAGACGAACAACGGGACAAAACATTGTGACTTATTTAGAGAAGAAAATATGGCAACCAATGGGAGCAGAATCAGATGCTTATTGGTTGACAGATAATTATGGAACTGAAGTAACTTTTTGTGGGATGAATTGTACTTTGAGAGATTATGCAAAATTTGGTTTAGTTTATCTACACAATGGATATTTTAACGGACAACAAATTCTCCCTAAAAGTTGGGTAAAAGAGTCAACAATAGCCGATACTACACACTTAAAACCAGGAGCAACAAACGAAAGTTATTTTGGGTGGGGTTATCAATATCATTGGTGGATTCCTAAAGGTTCAAAAGGTGATTATTGCGCAACTGGAGCTTGGGGGCAATATCTTTATATTAATCCGGAGAAGAACTTCGTGGGAGTAAAAACAGGCTCTGGTAATAATATTTATAGAAGTATTGATGATGTGGAAACAATTGCTTTATTTCGAGCGATATCTGACGAATTAATGGATAATTGATAATTGATAATGAAAACTATCTCTAATTATCAATTATTAGTTGTAGTTCACGAGCGTCAGGTTAACACGCGCAAAATAAGGATAGGTCATATTTGACTATATTTTTATGGGTAGTGGTATACAAGTAGTGATTTTTGCAGTTAGACTTCTGAGAGCAAAAGTGGTTTACTTGTAGATATCACTACATCTACAGGACTACCGATTTTTTAGCTTGGTTTAATAATGTTTTGTTTGTCAGAGAAGAGAATTTTTACAAAAGTTTTTATAGCTTTCACTAGCAGCGAATATCATCTAATGGTGATTCCGGTTCAATAATTAAATCTGGGCAAAATTCTAGTTCTATTTTAATTTCTGATTTTGGATAATTAGCATACCGAGAATCATATATATATCCTCTATACTCTTCTGGTAAAAAATTAACATAACTTTTGACTCTCAGTTTGCCTTTGCATCAAGAACTATCACCTACCAATTTTGACTTAATTGTTTCCAAACATAAATCAATAAGCAAAACAATTTATGATTTTTTAGCTTGGTTTGATAATGTTTTTTTGTCAGACAAGAGAGTTTTTACAAAAGTTTTTTATAGCTTTCACTAGCAGCGAATATCATCTAATGGTGATTCAGATTCAATAGTTAAATCTGGGCAAAATTCTAGTTCTATTTTAAGTTCTGATTTTGCTGGTTTTCCACGTTTAGAACTATATTGACATCCTCTATTCTCCTCTGGTAAAAAATCAACATAATTTTTGACTCTGAGTCTACCTTTTTGCCAACCACTATCACCAAGTTTTAATAGTTGGTATTCTATTTCTTCAGTCACTGATTCCCATTTGCTACTATTGAATTTTCTCCCTACTTTATCTTCGACTCTAAGTCCTCCATTTAATTTCAAAAAAACTACAAACAGGTGATTATTGTAATTCTGCTCCGTTCAATAAATTTTATCTTTTATTTGCTGTAAATACAATTCTTTAAATCTTACAACTATATATGTATGTTTGAATCCATGTTGCTCAAATAACAAAACATCATCATCACTTTTAAGTAATTGAAAATTATCACTCATATTAACCAACTTATCTAAACAAACAACCTTTACTCTAGAAACTTAACTACTTATCCTTATTTTTAGTCATACTTTATTTAAAATTTAACTTTCTCCTCTTGATAACTAATACTAAATCCAGTTATTATAAGCAGATTATAAAGTGAGGCATAACGTAGATATCTGTAGATATCTATAATAGGATTTGGTATAAAGTATTATCTCCTAGATAACTAAAGTCTTTCTCCTTCTTCCTTCTTACTTCTTCCTTATTCCTTCCTTAAAAAAACGTGAAAATATTAATAATAGGTAACGGCGGTAGAGAACACGCGATCGCCAGAAAACTATCCCAATCTTCCCAAGTTCAACAAATATTTTGTACCCCTGGTAACGGAGGCACAGCTACTCAGGCAAAATGTCAAAATATACCCATTTCAGTTACAGATTTCCCAGCCCTCAAACAACTCATTGCCGACGAAAACATCTCCCTTGTAATTGTTGGTCCTGAAGTTCCCCTAGCCCTAGGCATCACCGACTACCTACAACAACCCAACCTCAAAATATTCGGCCCCACCAAAGCAGGCGCCATTCTCGAAGCTAGTAAATCTTGGGCAAAAGATTTTATGGCCGAAGCAAATATTCCCACTGCCAAATCAGCCACCTTTACCAGCGCCGAAACTGCCAAAGAATACATTACAGAAACTCCCATAGTCATTAAAGCAGATGGTCTAGCTGCCGGAAAAGGAGTCACCGTCGCCACTACAATTGAAATGGCTCATAATGCTATAGATGCCATTTTCCACGGAGAATTTGACGAAAATAACCAATCTGTGGTAATAGAAGAATTTATCACAGGTCAAGAAATATCAGTATTAGCCCTAACCGATGGACTAACCATTCGTCCCCTATTACCAGCTCAAGACCATAAACAAGTAGGGGAAGGAGATACCGGACCTAACACCGGAGGCATGGGTGCTTATGCCCCTACTCCTATTGTTACTCCCGAACTCATGGCCTCCATTCAACAACAAGTCCTAGAACCAACTCTGACTAATTTACAAAAACGTGGTATTGATTATCGGGGTGTGGTCTATGCTGGATTAATGATTAGTCCTACAGGAGAGCCAAAAGTATTAGAATTTAACTGTAGGTTCGGCGACCCAGAAACTCAACCTATTTTGTCATTACTGGAAACTCCATTGGAGGAATTATTATTAGCTTGTTGTGAACAACGCTTGGCGGAGTTGCCCCCTATTAATTGGAAACGAGGGGTGGCGGTATGTGTAGTTTTAGCTTCTGAGGGTTATCCGGGAGCTTATGAGAAAGGTAAAATAATTTCTGGTATAGAAAAAGCTGAAGCGACTGGAGCAACCATATTTCATGCCGGAACAAAATTCCAGGCACAAGATTTGATTACCGATGGCGGCCGTGTATTAGGAGTAACAGCAGTGGGAAGTAATTTTACTGAAGCTAAGGCAAAAGCTTATGCTGCTCTAAATTATATTCAATTTGAAGGAATGTACTATCGCCGAGATATAGGTAGTCGAGTTTTAATGGATAATGGATAATGGATAATGAATAATGAATAATTGATAATGGATAATTGATACTTAAAAGAATATCTAATTATCAATTATTAATTAGGGCTGGCTGATTAAATAAAAAAGGATTGACAAATAAAGGTTTGAGCAATTTTAGGTCATTAAAAAGTGCCAGCTTTTCCATTGATAGAGCTGAAAAAGTGAGCATTTTGAGGTAACTATAGCAGAAAAATCACTCTTACTATTCTTGAGACCACCTTCTCTGTAACTCCTATTTCTCCTGTACGAACGATTCACGTTTGCGGAGAATTCTGTAGGAAACCCCTCCTACAAGTCCGTAGGAAAGTTCCATGGAACATCCATACCCTACCTAAATAAAAAGACTTTTTCAGCAAACCCTAATTATCAATTATTAATTATTAATTATTAATTATAAAAATGCTTCCCCTCCTCAAAAAAATCGGAGAAATTATTGCTAACTGGTGGTCTGAGTTTACCCTACAGACTAAACTCATGGCAGTTATTACCCTAATAGTATCTTTGCTAATGAGTAGCTTCAGTTTCTGGGCAGTAAATACTATTCAAGAAGATGCTCGCCTCAATGACACTCGTTTTGGTCGAGACCTGGGTCTATTATTAGCAGCTAATGTCGCCCCACTTGTAGCAGAAGGCGATCGCAACGAAGTGGCCCGTTTTTCCAGACTTTTCTACAACAGTACCTCCAGTGTACGTTATATGCTTTATGCGGATGAAGAAGGAAAAATTTTCTTAGGTCTTCCCTTCTCAGAATCTGAAGTAAAAACATCCCTCACCCTCCGTCGTCGGATTCAACTACCAGAAGATTTTATGGCTAATATAAAAGCAGAAAATTTTTCTGCTCTACCTATGGTGCGACAACATTTAACTCCAAATGGAGAATTAACGGATGTTTTTGTTCCTCTAATTAATGAGGGTAAATATTTAGGAGTTTTAGCAATTGGAATTAATCCTAATCCCACTGTTGCTGTCTCTTCAAATTTGACTAGAGATGTGACTTTAGCAGTGTTTGTTTCTATCTGGGCTATGGTAATTTTAGGGGCAGTATTTAATGCTTTGATTATTACTAAACCTATCAAAAAATTATCAGAAGGTGTGAAAAATATTGCTCAGGGAAATTTTAAACAAAGGATAGATTTACCCTTTGGAGGAGAATTAGGGGAACTGATTTTAAGCTTTAATGAAATGGCAGAACAGTTAGAGAATTATAAGAAGCAAAATATTGAAGAATTAACAGCAGAAAAAGCTAAATTAGAAACCTTAGTTTCCACAATTGCTGATGGTGCTTTATTACTTGATGCTAATTTACAACTGATTTTAGTTAATCCTACTGCTAGGCGCATTTTTAGTTGGGAAGAAAAAAAAGTCATAGGTATAAAAGTGACAGATAATTTACCTGTAGCTGTGCAGATGGAATTAAACAGACCACTTTATCAAATATCTACAGGGGAAATAGAAGGTGGTGAATATCGTTGTACTTTAGATGAACCGAATAAACGTACAATTAGAATTTTATTAACAACTGTTCTTTTACACAAAACATCAGGTAAAGAATCTCTTTGTAAAAGTTGTATTTATGATGCTTATGATAGTTGTAATGTTGTTGAACGACCTGTAGTTACTGAATGTACATTTTATGAAAATCAACTAGAAGCAGATTCTCTTTATCCATACCGAAATAGTCTTAAAGGAATTGCTATGACTGTGCAAGATATTACTAGGGAAGTAGAATTAAATGAAGCAAAAGGTCAGTTTATTAGTAATGTCTCCCATGAATTAAGAACTCCTCTCTTTAATATCAAATCTTTTATCGAAACTTTGCATGAATATGGAGAAGATTTAACTGAAATAGAAAGACGAGAATTTCTGGAAACTGCCAATCACGAAACAGATCGTTTGACTCGTTTAGTTAATGATGTATTAGACTTAAGTCGTCTAGAATCTTGTCTAATTTATCATCTAAATGCTGTTGATATTGCTCAACCAATAGAACAAACTTTAAGAACCTATCAACTTAATGCTAAAGATAAAAAAATAGAGTTAAATTATGAGATAGAACCTAATTTGCCTCCTGTGGTCGGTCATTATGATTTATTACTACAAGTATTCGCTAATTTAGTAGGTAATGCTATGAAGTTTACTGAAGCAGGAGGTCGAATAGTAATTCGAGCTTATTTGTTAGAACCTGAGTTAGAAAATACCAATATAGAAGCTAAACAAATTGAACAAGGAGGATGGATAGTTTCTCCTCCTCCACCTCGACCAATAGAACTACATTTACAATCTGAAAATAATTCCGAGCGCTTTGTTAGGATTGAAATTTCAGACACAGGAAGTGGTATTGAACCTGAAGACCAAGAAGCTATTTTTGAGCGGTTTTTCCGAGTAGAAAATCGCGTTCATACTTTGGAAGGAACAGGTTTGGGTTTGTCTATTGTTAGAAATATTATTGATAAGCATCATAGCAAAGTTAATTTAGTAAGTGAACTTGGTGTTGGTACAACTTTCTGGTTTGATTTAGCAGTATTTCAAGAAAAGTCAGTACCAGAAGAAAATCAGTTATTAGAGGTAACTTAATTCAGTTATCAGTTATCAGTTATCAGTTATCAGTACCTCTTTAAGCATTCATCAGTCAGCTATCAGCTAATATCTCAATGCTTACATTATTAGCTATTTGCTGTGTTAATTCTTCTCATTTTTATTTCTCCCCTACTCTCTCTCTCCCCTACTCTCCTACTCCAGTCAAAAAGAAAGTAAAAAACTTATAATAATTAGAGTCAAAAATAACCACCAAATAGTATGTCTTTTAAACCAAAATTTGACAATTTTCAACCAACCATTATGATTAGTATCATAAGTAGAATGTGGTACAAGAGGTTCAGATTGATCGTGGAAAAGAGTACAATTTTTAGCATAGGGACGCTGGGGAAAATTGCAGCTCTCATCTAAATGGTAGAGGCAATTATTACACAAAGATTCCTCTCCTTCAGCTTGATAAAGAGGAATTCCAGGATGACCAAAAGCTTTTAAAGGAAATTTACAATATGGACAAGCGATCGCCTGACTATCAACAGGTTGACGACAACGAGGACAATTTAACATTTTGATTATCTTAATTTATAGATATATAAGTTTAATCACTACTTCGATTTACAGTTTAAATGTTTAACTTAATTAGGAGAGGCAAAAAATTATGAATAATACAGAAAATCTACTTCAACAACTTTTAATGATAGGTATTGGTACAACTTCTCTAGTGGCAGAAAAAATACAGGAAGTAACTAACCAATGGGTTAAAGATGGTACTATCAATCCAGACCAAGCTAAGACTTTTGTTGATGATATAATGCAGCAACTTAAGTCTGAACAAGGAAACTGGGAAGCTCAGATGGAGCGACAAATGCGGAATGTGATGCAAGATATAGGAGTTCCTCGTCAAGCAGAAATGGACGAACTGCGTGGCCGTTTGGATCGTTTAGAGCGTCAGATACGAGATTTGGAAAATCGTAACTGGCGATAGATCAAGTCAAAAGTCAAAATTCAAAATTCAAAATTCAAAAGTTAGAAGTTAGATTCGCAGCATTGACTAAGTTTGGGAGGCATAAAATCAAGTCAAAAGTCAGTATTTCTAAAATATACTAGCTATAATTTTAAGCATTCAGCCCGCTAATAGCTGAATGCTTGTCTATAATTTAAACTTCATCTGAGAATTTTTGACTTTTAACTTGTGAATTTTAACTCAAATTAGGAGGATTAATTTTGCGAGCAATTATTATTAGTTTGGGAGTGGTTATAATCTGTGGTTTAGTTTTGATTATTGCTCAAATTACAGGTTCGGGAAAAGGAGCAGTTGCTTCTCAAAACACACCAGGTACTATAAATTCTGCTGAAGTTCAGGAACAAGTAGTAGAAGGTACTGAACTAAATGCAACAAGTACAATTACAGAAAATATTATGGCTCAAAATAACGAAGAAACTATTACTACTGATTCTGGTCTTAAGTATGTAGTTATAAAAGAAGGAGATGGCGCTACTCCTAAAAGTGGTCAGACAGTTGTGGTTCACTATACTGGAACTTTAGAGGATGGTTCTAAGTTTGATAGTTCTCGTGATCGTAATAAACCTTTCCAATTTAGAGTTGGTATAGGTCAAGTTATTAAAGGTTGGGATGAAGGAGTAGTTAGTATGAAAGTTGGTGAACGTCGTAAGTTAACTATTCCACCAGAATTAGGATATGGTGCCCGTGGTGCGGGTGGGGTTATACCTCCTAATGCTACTCTGATTTTTGATGTGGAATTATTGAGAATTGCGAATTAATTAGGCAGTTATTTCAGTTATCAGTGAGCAGTTATCAGTTATCAGCAATTAGCTTTCAGCAATTATAATTATGGTATTGGTGAAATAAGATATGAAATTTGTATCAGAGTAAGATTAATAGTAAGGAAAAAATTTTTTTAACTTCTGACTACTGACTACTAACTACTAAAAATCATAGAATCATTCACCAAAGCCATAATTATTAATAGGGAATAGAGAACAAATCTCTATTCCCTTTTGTATATGTTCTTTAATTCCTAAAAATTATATGTCAAATCTCACAGTTAAAGATTTAGAAATATTGCAAGGTACTCTGAATAAAGTAGGTTTAGATTATCAATTAGAATTAGATGAAGGAAAGATATTAGTTATGAGTCCGTCGGATATTATTTCTAGTGAAGTTGGGGTTCAATTAATTAGATTATTAGGCAATTGGGTTTACCCACGTCGTCTCGGACGTTTGTTTGATTCTAGTGGTGCTTTTATTCTTCCAGATGATAATTTAAAGGTTCCAGATGTTTCTTTTGTTCGTGCCCAACGTTTGAAAAAAAGTGTTCGTTATTTTGGGGAGTTGGTGCCAGATTTAGTGGTAGAAATTAAGTCTCAAAGTGATAGGATTAAACCTTTAAAACAAAAAGTCAAGAAATATTTGGAACTAGGAGCGGAAGTAGGAATATTGATAGATCCTGACAAAGAATTAGTTATAGTTTATCGTCCTAATGGTGAAGAAATTGAGTTAAAAAATGGAGATATTTTGACTATTCCTGAATTATTTGGTGAATGGGAATTATCTATTGTTGAACTTTGGCCGCCTGTATTTGATGAAGAGGAATAAATTTTGCTACAAATTTTCTATAGTGATAATCGTTAAGTAAGTAGGTGAAAAAATTTACAAGTATGTCATTGCGACTGAAACGGAGTGGAAGGAAGCAATATCAGGGCTTTTAACTGCTTTAAAATTGCGTTAAATAGTAATTTTTATTCGTGCCTACCTACTTAAATCTATTATTAATTAGCTTGATATGTCTAAATCTAATTTATCTTACAGTCAGCTTTTTCGACACAAATTTAACGGATTGGTTTCGATTAATTTGTTTCTACTAACTTTAACTATTGTGTTGTGTTGGAGTTGGATATTACCTAGTTATACTCAGACACCTACATATAATGTTCAAAGTCGGGAAGTTATCATTCAAGAAATTAAAGATTATGCCGAACGTCATGTTAAAAATGATAAGGCAATGGATAGTAGGTTAATGATTGATTTATATGAGAAAAATTCTGTGGGTTTAACTACTCCAGAAATTACTAAAATTTACGAGGAAGAATATACAAAACTCAAGGAGGCAAAAGATAGTAATCTTTGGGAAAAAATTAATGACGATCTATTTTATGGGTTGGGATGGTTTGCTGCCTTAGCACTTTTGATTCTGTTAGTTTTTAAGGAAGCTATACAAGGTTGGGTAACTCATCTACTTAATACCTTTGGGAAATGGCTCTACAATCAAATTGCTGGTCTTGAATTGTTTTGGAATTACTCTTTAAAATGCTATAAAAAAGGTCTAATTAATAAACACGAACAACTAAAAATTCCTTTTCGTCCGAATCGTCCTTTAACTCTGCAAGAAATTTATGTGGATTTGCAATTTTTGGAAAAAGCTAATAATGAACCAATTAATTTTTCTAAGATTAAAAAATATAATCGTTTGGCTATTAAGGGGCAACCTGGAGCTGGAAAAACACTTTTATTAAAATATCTTGTTCTCTCTTGGGCGAGGGAAAAATTAAAAACTTCCTCTAATGAATATGTGCCGATTTTGTTAGAGTTATATCGCCTCAATGAAATAGAAACTTCAGCTCTCAACATGGAAGTCTTAAAACAGAAATTAGTAGAAGCTTTAGATAGGGATGATTTTCCTAAAGCAAATTCTTTTGTGGAGCGAAATCTGGAAAAAGGAAAATTATTTCTGTTATTTGATGGATTAGATGAAGTGAAAAGTTTGATTCGCTCTCAAGTTGTGCAAGCTATTAATGACTTATTAGATAAATATGATAAATGTCGAGTAATTATTACTTGTCGGGCAGCAGTTTATCGGAATGATTTTGCTGAGTCTGTCGAAAAAACATTAGACATTAAAGAATTTAGCGACAGACAAATGCGAATCTTTTTAGAAGCATGGAAATCTGAAATGCCACCCGATAAATCTATCGATCAACTCATACAAACTTTGAGAGATAGACCTCTAATTATGGAGTTAGCAAGAAATCCTTTAATGTTGACTATTGTTGCTCATCTTTATACTCAACCTGCCTTTGTTTTGCCTCAGTCTCGCTCAGATTTTTATCAAGAATCTACTCATATTTTATTGAATCAATGGCAGAATAATTTTAATCAATATAAAGAGAGCGCTCATAAGCGGAGAGTGTTACAACATTTAGCTTTATTTGCTCAGGATAATGCTAGTCAACAACAAAAGAATGACTTAAGCTTGGATTATCAAATTGTCTTAGAACAAATTCGGAAAGTTTTACCCGATTTGAATCTTAATCCTGAAACAGATACTCAACCAATATTAAGAGAAATTGTCGAACGTAGTGGATTATTATTGGAAATTGAGAGGGGAGATAAATATCAATTTGCTCATTTAACTTTGCAAGAATATTTTGCAGCAACAGCTTTGAGAGATAGAGAAAATGAGTTAATAGAAAAGTTTAAAAATGACCCGGAACGTTGGCGAGAAACCGTTAAACTTTGGTGTGGTTTTGCCGGGGATAGTACAAATTTAATAAAGGTTATTTATCAGGAAGATTCTCTGACAGCTTTTGAATGTTTAGCGGATGCTCAAGAAGTTTCTCCTATTTTGGCAGAGAGAATTATTGAAGAGTTTAAGCAAAAATTGGCAGAAGTAAATTCTGATGAAAATTTAGCTAGAGCTTTTGGAGCAGTTGCTTCTGATGTTCGTGAAAGAGGTAGGGGAAAAGTTGTTTTTGAGTTTCTAGAAAATGCTTTGAATAATTCTGAATCTCTGGAAGTTCGTCAGGCGTCTGTTAAAGCATTATCTAAAACAAATTTGCCACAAGCGGCGGATATTTTGTTTAGGTATTATATGGATATTAATTTGGAAGATGCTCGTTTAGCACTTATTAATATGGGAGATATTGCAGTTTCTTTATTGAAGGATTTAGCCGAGCAAGGTTCGGAAATGGCAATGAGAGATTTAGTGAAAATTGGTACTCCTTATTCGAGAGAAATTTTAAAAAGTTTACTCGATCATTCTGACGAAAATATTCAGAGGTTAGCTGCTTTAAATCTTGCAGAATTTACGAGTCTAAATAATTAGGTTTTCTAGGAGTTGGAAATATGCCAGAAGTTGATAATAAATTTAATTTAAAAGATTGGGAATGGATAGCAGTTCATTTTCCAGCATCAGAAAGAGAAGCTATGGCAAAAGTAGCTTGGTTGATTTGTTGTAGATGTACTCCTGAAGAAATTTCTCGGCGCAAGATTGATCCAAGAATAGTAATTCCTTTGTGTGGGATAGTATTGCTTGATAAAAAAGATTTTTTACAGTTAAAAAAGCTTGCTAAAGAAGAAAAAATAAAGGGTATTTTTAGAACAAGATTAGAAGAATTAGAAATATCAATAGAAAGATCAAGATTATCAAAAATACCAGAATTGAAACAGGAATATGTTAATGAGATAAAACAAGGTTTTCGTAGAATTAATTTTAGTAAAAAATGGGAATCTCTATTTGAAACTTTAGATATAGATTTACAATTTGCCTTACTATGTAATCTTATTAAATACCGTCGTCCAACTCGTGATGACTGGCGTAATATTTTTCTAGATGTAGAACTTAACTATTTAAAATTTGTTTTTTTACAACCGATACAATTTTTGATATTCTTAACTTTGAAAGTAGTCGAACCCGGTACTTTTTTAGCGTATTTTTTAAGATATTCATTTTACTTAGTTACCCTACTTATACTTATTAATTTTATCTGTCAAATAAACATACGAAATAAAGCTACGAATCCCCTGAAGCATATTTTTACATCTGATAGTTTCTGAATCTAGCAAGCCTAGACAGATTTAGTAACTAAAGATTAGTAAGCAAAAAACTATTCTCAACCTGAAAAGGGAATAAATATTAAAGTTAAGAAGCGGAAATTATCCCGATGAAAATATTACTTGATTTAACTCACTTTCTGAAAACATGGAATAAGCGATCGCTCTTTAAATCTCACCCTTTATTTATTCTTAAACTCTAACTTTATTTGATATATATAAATAGCGATCACTCTGTCATATTTCATCCTGAAAATATCAGTAATTTAAGTTGAAGGCCGATAACTGTTAACTAATAACTGAAGAGCCGATTGCTCTCAAAACTTTACTATCTTTAGTTGAATAAAAAATCATGTGTATAGACGAGCAGAACCATCTAAACTTTAGAATATCACAATTTTTGTGAGGAAGCAACCGAAAATCCTTTGACGCGCCGAATTTTTTGGGAGCTTATGACAATGAAAATGTTGGTGGTTTTCCATAAAGGAGGGATAGATGGAAAAATTTGATGATGGGAAAAAATGGATTGAGCGATCGCGTTTCATGTCGCGCAGCGAAAGCGGAACGGAGTTCTATTGCTCTGTCATATTTCATCCTTTAAAGATTGGTAATTTTAGGTAGAAAGCTGATAACTGATAACTGGTAACTGATAACTGAAAAGGCGATCGCCTGACGATCCGATTTTTTCATTAGCTCTCATAAAATGAAAATGTTTGTGCTTTTCCGCTGAGGATAGATGGATAGAAATATTTGATGAGGGAAAAACAAGCATTTATGGGAGCTTTAGAAAACGAAAATCTTTCTGGTATGGCTTCTGGGAAAATTCCTGAATATTTCATTGCCTCTTAGGAGCAAAATTTGGTTGAATAAAAAATCATGTGTATAGGCGAACGAATCCAGCTAAAATTTATGATATCAGAAAAATTCAGAGAATGCAACCGAAAATCCTTGCCGTTTTTTTGGGAAGCTTCAGAGAATGAAAATATTGGTGATTTTCCATTGAATGGAAAGAGCGATCGCCTGACGAGCCAATTTTTTTAAAAGCTTCAGAGAATGAAAATATTGGTGATTTTTCACCGAGGTAGGAGGGATGGAAAAATTTCACGAGGGAAAACAACCATTGACGGGTGGGTGCTTCACCAGATGAAAATTTTTCTGCCATTGCTCCTGGGAAAATTCCTTCGACGCGCCGAACTTTTTTCAGGAGCTTCAGAGAATGAAAATGTTGGTAATTTTTCACCGAGGTTG
>JBCDJM010000183.1:0-15291 GCA_038747755.1 Cyanobacteria bacterium P01_H01_bin.35 | reverse complement strand
CAATTTTATATTTTGTTTAAATCATCGGAATAAGTAGGTTAATAATATTAAATAATATATAGAAGCTCCAGCTAATTAGACTACTTTTTTTATGATGAAAACTAAGATTATATATTTCCTGATTTGATATAGACTGACTTTTCCTTCCTCATGTCGAGCTAACAGGAATTTTTTCTACCAGAAAATTTCTAAGTACCATTAGTTAGTTTTGTACCAGTATAGCCCAATGAAATTTATCTGAGTATTTTTAATTTCTTGATTTTATTGCCTTAGATTTATATTTTTTTTTGTTTGGGTTAGATAATCTAGATTTTTTGAAATAGCGATCGCTACTCAATAGTTGTTTATGGTAATATTTTCATAGTTATTACTTCTATCTTAACTTTGAAAATAGAAGGAACTACAACTGAGGAAAAAAATCATTATGAATCCCATTCCTTACTTCCTTTGATTCAAACACTAACTATGATTTTTTATAACAAAAGCTGGCTTAAATTACTCCTAACGTTAAAAGGTTCTGTCATACCTCAAGTTTGGCGACGGGTAGTAGTTGCAATGTTTTTTTCTTTAATAATTACTATCATTTATCAGAGTGGATTAACTTGGATACATCAACCAACTTTAGTTAGTTTAATTCCTAGTGTTGTCTTGGGTTTATTATTAGTTTTTAGAACTAATACATCTTATGACAGATTTTGGGAAGGACGAAAAGTTTTTGGGGGAATAATAATTTCATGTCGGTCTTTGTCAAGGCAAATATGGGTAAATATTCCTGAAAAAAAACCAGTAGATACAGAGAAAAAAGAAGCAGTAATTCTACTTTTAGCAGGATTTTTGATCGGCACAAAACTACACTTAAGAAATGAAAATGTCGATAAAAAGCTTCAGTCAATTATTAGCGAAAATCAATATTTAGAACTAAAAGAAATTAATCATATTCCTCTGAGAATAGCAAAATGGATTGGAGATTATTTCCAGGAAGTATACGACCTTAATTATATAGATAGTATTCAGCTTTCTACCTATAATCAAATTTTAGATTCTATGGTAAAAGATGAAACTGCGTGTGAAAGAATTTTAAATACACCTATCCCCCTAGCGTATGCAATTCACTTAAAACATTTATTATTATTTTATTGCTTTGCGTTACCTTTTCAAATGGTAGCTCAATTATCTTGGATGACTATTCCTGCTGTGGGAGTAATTAGCTTTGCACTATTAGGAATTGAAGCAATAGGGTTAGAAATAGAAGATCCTTTTGGTTACGATGCTAATGATTTACCTTTAGATAAAATGTGCGATAGACTGTTGTTAGATATTCAAGAACTAATGACTTCTAACTCTCGAAAAGAATATTTAGTTGATTGAGATATACCTAGCTTAAATTAGTCAAAGTCCAAAAAATAACCAGTAGAAAATGATTATTTTAGAGATTTAATGTATAAGTAAATCCAAAAATTGTAACAGGGAACAGACAATAATATACAACTATTTTCCTACATAAAAGAGGATTACAATTCAGCATTGAAATAATATAGCAATTATATTTCGGTCGTAATATTTTGGTCGTAGTTAGAAGTCAGAATTCAGGATTCATAATTTTAAAGGTTTTCCATTAAGATTAACTATTATAACAATGTTTATAAAACATTCAAATTATTTATAATTGCTATATTATTTTGGGAAACGGAAGACCTTAATAACTAAATGATAACTGAAAATATAAAATCTAAATGCGTCTCAGCTTTGAAGATATTTTTGAGTATAAGTACCCTCATAAAATTAATAATTGAAGGATTTTTAATTAGGGTTTGCTGAATAAATATCTAAAGCATTGACAGATAAAGGTAAGTGCAATTTGAGGTCTTTAAAAAGTATAAGGTTTTCGTTCTGTAGAGCTGCAAAAAGTTAGGATTTTTGGTTGACTATTGGCTGCAAAATAAAAGGATAATTCTGACTCCTACCTACTCGCTCCCATACCCATTCCTCCCGTCTCCTGTCTCCTGTCTCCTAACTCCTACCCTTACTTGCGTATACTTTTTCAGCAAGCCCTAATTTAGATCAAGACTTATCGAAAAACAAAGGTATAAAGCCTTCTATTTCAAGAAAAAAAATTGCTAGGATATTTCCTTATATTCAATTCCGTTACAGTTTTAACCAGAGGTAATTATCCATTATCCATTATCCATCAATGAACCACCTAAATAAGAAATCAGATTTATTGCCCGAATTATTGTTTTTCAAATCAGGAAATTTCGTTGATGAACCCGGTTTCTGTGTAAGTCCTTATAGATTACAAACACGATAGAAAACTCAACAAAATTTTAACTATCAAAAAATACTCTCTCCATCGTAAAATTAATTCTAGGCTGGCGCATAATGCCAGCAATTTTTTTGATTAATATTTTCTAGGTTTAATTATGCCACTTTCAAGAGCTAGCGGTATTTTACTGCATCCAACTTCTTTTCCCAGTCGCTTTGGAATTGGTGACTTAGGCCAGGAAGCATACAATTTTGTCAATTTTTTGAAAGACAGTGGACAGCAAATTTGGCAAGTTCTACCATTAGGACCAACAGGTTTTGGCAATTCTCCCTATTTAGCTTATTCGGCAATGGCAGGAAACCCTTTGCTAATTAGTCCAGATAAATTGAAAGATAAAGGATTGCTTACTGGTGAAGACCTATCTACCTTACCAGAATTTCCCAGCGATCGAGTAGATTTTGATTTGGTGGCCCAAATCAAGACTTCTCTGCTGAAAACTGCCTACCAAAACTTTCAAAAAAATGCTTCCGAACAAGAACAAGAAGCATTCGAGGAATTATGCACCAGTAAAGCTTTTTGGTTAGATGATTATGCTTTTTATATGGCTTTGAGAGAGGCTCACGAAGGAGCTAGTTGGCATACCTGGGATGAGGATATTGCCAGTCGTCAACCAGCAGCATTAGCAGAATGGCAGGAACGTTTAGCTGATGAAATTCAATACCATAAATTTGTTCAATTTGAATTCTTCCAGCAATGGGATGAGCTGAAAAATTATGCTAATGAACAAGGAATCAAAATCTTTGGCGACGTGCCTATATATGTTGCCCATGATAGTGCTGATGTTTGGGCACATCCAGAAATATTCTGTCTAGATGCAGAAACAGGTGAAGCGTCTTTGATGGCAGGTGTTCCCCCAGATTATTTTAGCGAGACTGGGCAACTATGGGGTAACCCAGTTTATCAATGGGATATATTGCAAGAGGACAATTTTCTGTGGTGGGTGCAACGTATTCAATCTATGCTCAATAAAGTTAATTGGATCAGAATTGACCACTTTCGAGGTTTAAGTGCTTATTGGGCAGTACCACAGGGTGAAACTACAGCTATCAATGGTGAATGGGTTGAAGCTCCGGGCGAGGCTTTGTTTGAAACTATTAATGAGAAGTTAGGTACACTGCCAATTATTGCGGAGGATTTAGGACTGATTACTCCTGATGTGGAAGAGTTGCGGGATAAGTTTGAATTTCCTGGTATGAAGATTCTACATTTTGCTTTTGACTCAGGTGGTGATAATCCCTATTTACCCTACAACTATAATTCTGCCAATTGGGTTGTTTATACTGGCACTCACGATAATAATACTACTGTGGGCTGGTTTAATAACCGTTCTCCTGAAGAACAGGAGCGAGTTCATCGTTTTCTCGGTGGTAGTTGGGGTAATGGCATTCATTGGGATTTAATTCGTTTGGCTATGTCTTCTGTGGCCTCTATGGCAATTTTTCCTTTACAAGATATTTTAGGATTAGGAAAAGAAGCTATTATGAATCAACCTGGTGTTGCTGAAGGTAATTGGAGCTGGCGTTACCAATCAGGAATGTTAACCTCAGAGGTAAGCGATCGCCTTAAAGAGGTGACAGACATTTATGGCCGTACCCCAGAAAATCAGGATTAATCTGAAAAGAAATAATACTGTTTAATTTTTAACATTATTGAAATGTCACCCTGAAGGAAAAGGTCTTATTTAGACTGGGAAATTTGGGTATTAGTAGGAGTAAAAACGACTTCTTTTACTTCACCTGGTTTTCCCAGTTGCATATTTTGTCCGTTATGAATAGGTATTAGTATTCCCCCAGCATTTCCTGCAAAGAAAACCAATTGTTTTTGGGCTGACCAAGTTTTTTTAGTGCCTTCAGTTAAAGTTCCTTCAAATGCTATTTTTCCATCTATCTCTATTGAGACCCATGATTCTTCTTTGACAATTACATTCAGAACTACAGGTTGTTTCTCATTTTGTTTTTCTGGCTTTTGTATTGTAGTTTCTTGTGAAGATTTTTGCTCAGTTTTAGTATTTACTGAAGATACATTAGCTGACAAATCTCTCTGATTTTCTGGTTTATATTGTTGTTTTTCAGAGTTAGTAATTCCCTTTTCTCTAGCTAATATATCAGAGCCAGTAATTACATAAGGTAACAAACGAACTGATAAAATAACAAGTAATACATATAGGAAGTAAAGATGATATGGTCGTAGCTGAAACAATGATACATTCGGGAGAGATTTTCTGCTAATTTTTTGAGTTTTTGCAGTAGGAAATAACTTTGCTAGTTCTTCTCCATCCAATCCCATAGCATCTGCATATCGCTTGATCATACCTTGGATATAAACTGGCTCTGGCAGTTCTTCTAAATTACCTTCTTCTATCGCTTCTAGTAAATTAATTCTAATCATTGTCACTACTGCTACTCTTTCTAAACAAATCGAATGTTTATCTCTAAACATTTTTAATTTATTCCCTATATTTTTTAATGCCTGAATTTGTTCTTCTTCAAAAGATAATTCTTTCCTTTGATTAAAACGTTTTTTTAAGGGTACAAAAGAGAAACTTTTTTTCAGGTTCTTGATTGCTGTCAAATTTACCATTGCTTTAACTTATTTTATCTAAACTATAGTTTTTCTTGTTTTTAGGTTCATCCTATTTGGAAAAAAGTTGACTACAAATTACTAGGTAAGGATTCAGCTATTAACAGTCAGCTTTTAGGTTTTTCATAAATAATGAATATAATCAAGTTCATTTCAGTTAGCCTCCTGCGGAGGAACTGCCTCTTTTCCTGCGGAATGCTGCGCAAACAGAGGAGCTTTCCTGCGGAATGCTACGCAAACGCTAACGTTATCAGTTATCACTACCTATGACTAAACCCAGAGGCTTGAAATACTGAAGTTTATTTTTTTATTCCCTTGAAAGGGTAAGCTTGAAAATTTATTTTTTTGCAAGTTTTTTCAATACTTTTAATTACCCTTAAATCTACTATCAATACTAATTTCTGCTCTTAATATGATAATCAATAGTTAATAGCTGAAGTTTGCAGTTCCTCTATCAAAAGCTAGCTAAATGCTGTTTGCTTATATTACTAGGAGGTATGATTCAGAATCATTATTTAGAATCCAGAGTATATAAACACTTATTTTCAACATTTATTATCTGTATTTTTTGTCTATGATCATCTATTTTATTTTCTTGTTAACAAACGATATACTTGATTTTTTATCAAAAATATATCTTATGTAAAATATTTGAATGATTCCTCTTAATTTAAAACATTATTTGATTGATTTGTTTTGATTTGATAAATAAATATGATTAATTTTTGGTGTTGACTTTAATAAAAAATTGGCTATGATGACTCCTAAATATATTTATAATTAAGATTTAACAAAAGTTCTGCAAACAAAATATATTTTGATTAAGGCAGCAAAATTTACATAACACACACAAAGTATGAAACAATTTTGATAAATTGTTTGGATATTTAATTGTGTGAGCGACTCAGTTCAAACTATTAAAAAGAGTTTTTAGCTGAATTTAGATTTGATAATTTGGTCATCCAAAAAGTCTATTTCAAAATCCTTTAACGCTCGATAATGGCCAATAGGTAAAACTGACTCTCCAGATAACTGCAACTTAATTTGACCAATTGCAGTACGGTGTAGTTTGAGTACAGGATGTCCCAATTTTTCTGCAACTCTACGAATCTGGCGATTTCTGCCTTCAGAAATAACCACTTCTAAAAGAGTTTGAAAACTATGACATTCTTTTAGAACTTTAACCTGAGCTGGTAAAGTTTTTTTACCAGATAAAATAATACCTTGACGCCACAATTTTAAGGTTGATTCCTGGGGATGACCTTTTACCCAGACTTGATAAGTTTTGGGAAGACAATGTTTGGGATGGGTTAAAGCATAAGTTACCCGACCATCATTTGTGAGGAGTAATGCTCCTGTAGAATCTGCATCTAAACGTCCTACAGGATGAATACCTTTTCCATTTTGCAGTTCTGTACTTAGGATATCTAAAACTTTACTACGTTTGCTAGGTTCTGAACAAGTTGAAATTACTCCCATAGGTTTATTAAGCAATAAATATATGGGTTCAGGCCGATTGTCTCGTGTGATGAGCAAACCATTTACTTCAATTTTGTCCAAGTCTGGTTTAGCCTTTTCACCTAATTGGACAACTTTACCATTAACCTTGACTCGTCCAGCTATAATCATTTGTTCAGCTTGACGCCGGGAGGCTACTCCCCACTGAGATAATATTTTTTGTAATCTTTCATCCATATTCTTGATTTGACTCCTTTTAATAATTAGATTACCAGTCAATAATTATTCTTAATTCAGAATAAAAGCAATATGGTAATTTAATTTTAATTATCTGATATAGTTTTTCTCAAATGGGTAAGATACACAGTTTTTGTATTTTAGGGAACAAAGAATAGGGAACAGAGAAGATAAAAAAATAGTCTACTTCAGTCTACTTTATTAATATAATAACCTCTATATTGGGGGAAGTAGGAGTCATAATTAATAGTAGTTTCATGTCATTTTACCGATTAATTAACTTGTGACAACCTATTATTAGTATCTTTGATTAATAAATAAAAAATTACCATAACTGGATAAAATTTCTAATTCTGATGTGGCTGTTGAGAGTCGTGATGGAAGATCGACATATATTTTCTACGCAACTGTACCGAGGATGACTATATTTACCTAATTGGATATTTCCTCCTACCCTAAATCTGTAAAATCGGGGTTGCTGATTAGGTAATGCTCTTCAATATTTATAAACTCTACAACTATAGTTTTTTCATAGATATAGCGCTACGCATTAAGGCTCTTGACATTTCTAAATCCTAAAACCCTTTATTAGTCTACTATTCCCTATTCCCTATTCCCTATTCCCTATTCCCTAGCGCGTAGCGCTATATTTTAAGATAAAAGCATTACGCATTTACCAACGCCAGTTTATATATTTCCTATCTCTGGAAATAATCACAAACTAAGTACATTAATCCTCATACTGTCTTTGATGAGTAAAAAATTACCATAACTGGATAAAATTTCTAATTCTGATGTGGCTGTTGAGAGTCTTGATGGAAGATCGACATATATTTTCTACGTAACTGTGCCGAGGATGACTATATTTACCTAATTGGATATTTCCCCCTACCCTAAATCTCTAAAATCTGCTAGTGTATATATTTCCTATATCTGGAAATAACCAAAAAACTAACTAGACTAAATCCTAATACTGTCTTTGATGAATAAAAAATTACCAGAACTGCATCAAATTTCTGATTCTGATGTTGCTGTTCAAAGTCAAGATGAAATATCAACAAAAAGAAAGAGTAGAATTGTAAGTAGATTTCTTTCTCCTGCTTTACAATTTTGGTTAAAATCCCAATTAGATCAAGTAGAAAAATTAAAGGTTCATATTGAAGGTGGCGATCGCCAAATTATTACAGGTAAAATTCCCCAAGTTTCTGTTGCTGCTTCTAATGTAATTTTTCGAGGTTTACATTTAACTGAGGTGAAGTTATCTGCTACTGGAATTCAGATTAATATTGGTCAAATTATCAAGGGTAAGCCATTAAAAATATTAGAATCTTTTACTATATTTGGTCAGATTAAATTACTACAATCTGACTTTAATGCTAGTTTGGAATCTGGTCTATTGGCTGAGGCTATTATTGAGTTTTTAACTCCACTACTATCACAAGATTTTACAGCAGACCTGAAACAACCTATCAATTTATATGACCAGAAAGCTGAAATATCTACAGGTCATCTCAATTTCTTTACTAATGTTCTGTCTAAATCTGATACAAAGATTCCTTTAAGTTTACATACTGATTTAAAACTTGCTAGTAGTTGTGAATTGTTGCTAGAAAATTTTAATGTTCAAGTTTTACAAAAGCCTAGTAATTGTTTTTCAGATAATATCAAAGTTGACTTAGGTTCAGATGTTAAACTACAGGAATTAACATTAGAATATGGCCAACTTATTTGTCACGGTAGCTTGATAGTTAAACCCTAAATTGAACTATAAAAATTATCATCACGAGTGAGGTATAAAATTCTAGATTTGAGGGAACAGTTTAACTAGGGCTTACTGATGAAATCTCAAAGTATTGACAGATAGAGGTTTTAGCATTTTTAGATATTGAAAAAGTGCAAGGTTGTCGGTCTAAAAAGCTTAAAAAGTTAGTATTTTAAGGTGACGCGAGGCAGAAAAATCAAGGGATAATTCTTCCGACGACCTCCTCGCTCCCATACCCATTCCTCCTGTAGGGGTGATTCGCGTTTGCCGAGCATTCCTTTAGGAAATCATATCATCTCCGGTAGCATTGGAGCGTGTATAGGATTAAGTCACAATTGTAAAAAACCCTTCAGCATAAGTGCCTTCTGCCCTCTGCCTTACCTCCTCCAAAGTGTAAGTATTCAAGCGGACATGATATAAGGTACCTTTTTAGGTCTGGAAAAAGTACCTAGTTCTCAACTCTTTATGCTCAAAAAGTTAGCATTTTGGGCAACAGAGCAGCCCAAAAATTACTCCCATAGGGATATAGGGATGTTGCGTGCAATGTCTCTAACTACTCCCGTACTCCCCCACTGCCCTACTCCTTAAAAAAGAATTTTTCAGCAAACCCTAATTAGAATTTTTTAGAACTGGTAAAAGTAAGGTAAAAAAATAATATATAATAGGTGCAGTAAAAACATAACTATCAGTCCGATCAAGAATTCCTCCATGCCCAGGTATCAGTTGTCCAGAATCTTTAACACCTGCATCTCGTTTCATCATAGATTCAGTTAAGTCTCCAAGTAGACTAGCGATGCCTACTACTAAACCTAAGACAGCACCTGTCCAAGGTGAACCAGGCCAATCTAAGTACCAAGAACCTATTGTAGCTACTACTACACTACCTAAAACTCCAAATACTGCACCCTCCACAGTCTTTTTCGGGCTTATTTCTGAAAGCCTAATTCGACCAAAGAACTTTCCGACAAAATAAGCACCTATATCAGCAGCCCATATACAGCAAAAACCAAGTAGAGTAAATGTTAAGCTCGAAGGCCAACTCAAAGGGTCTATCCATGAAATATCTCCGTAGTTTTCTAAGGTTATTTGGGATGTCTGTAACTGAGCTTCAAGTCCAACTCTGAGTCTAATCCAATAGCTGGGTAGATATCCACCATAAAATAGACCCAAGATTGATGATGCTATGTCAGCTATAGTTGCCAATTTTGGCTGAAATAGTAGATAAAAACAAATTATAGTTCCTGCCAATGTAAATATGGCATCTACTAGGTTAGGATTTAGGGTTGCTATTACTAGCATGACTTGACTTAGGGCTAAAGTAGTTTTAGCTGCTGGTGCAATACCTTTAGCACGAGCTAGTTGAAAATATTCCAGTTGCCCTAGGTAAACTATGATTCCCATACCTACTGTAAACCACCATCCCCCGAAAATAATCATTCCCAGAGCTATGGTGATCGCTACAAATCCACTAATAATTCGAGATAAAGACATAATATTACTAATTTAAACCTTAAATATAAACTTTTATTTTATCAAAAATTGCAGCGCCGAATTTAATATCCTGATAATTTAATAGCTATTATATCATGTCTGCTTGAATACTTATAAAAAAATTACTATAGGGAAAAAGTTGAGAGGGGAACTAGAAGAGAAAGAAGATAAAAGAGGACAATAATAAGACAGAAATTTAGGTATTAGGCTTTCTTACAGAATATTACGCAAAGAACTTTTCCTTGGTAATAATCCTGCACTAAGTGATTAGTAAAGAATGCTTTGATATTAACTTTTAGCAATGAATAATATTATGTCCGGTAGCATCGGTATTATATAGGGAAGGTAAGGAAGAAGCAAGAAATTTTAAAAGAAAGAAAAACTCTGAGATAAGGTAAATATTTCTCCAGTTTTTACAGACTCCAATACCAACCGACATGATACAGCAGTTTCCTAAGTTATGAGGTACACTTATAAATAGGAATTTGATGATATAGCTGTGAAGTCATATCCAAAAGAACTGCGAGAAAAAATAGTTGATGCACACTTGAAACAAAAAATATCAATTCGTCAGGTGGCTATCACATTTTCTGTTGCTAAAAGCTTAGTGCAAAAACTGCTAAAACAACACAAAATAGATGGAAATTTAGAACCATTAAAACGTGGGAAACCAAGGTTTAGTCATCTGAAAAATGCAGATTTAGATTTAAAACAACTGGTATCAGAATATCTAGATGCAACTCTAGAATAATTATGTGAATTATTTGGACTAAAAACAGGAAATTTGGTAAGTCGTACTGCCATTTTTCGAGCTTTACAAAAACTGGTATTAAGCCGTAAAAAAAACATTCTGTAGTAGTCAATCTGGGACAGTAAAGAGTGCAAAAATTGGTAGTCCGTCAAGGAAGTGTGGCAAGTGTGGCAAGTAGGAGAAATAATTGTACCTGTATCTTTTTGGGAAGTGTCTGCCTTTTGTGCTAACTTTTTAGTATTAAAGGCTGAAAAATTTGCACTTTTTTCGCTCCCATCTGGGCGCTCAACCTTTATATATAAGTGCTTTTAGATTATATTGGTCATCCCTACTTATGAGTAAATTGATTTTATCTTTTTTAAAACCTACCTACTTATACCAATTTTATATGAAGTTGCATAGAATAAAAGAGATGTTGATTTGAGAGCTGATTGGTTATGGCACGACAATTAATTGTAGCGATCGTAGAAAGTGCAGAAAATTTGGAAAAACGACTAAAAAATAGTCGTACTGCCAGCCAAAAGGAACGGTTACAAATGTTGTGGTGGCTCAAAACAGGACAAGTTACTCAGCATCAAACTCTCGCCCAACGTCTGGGACGGGATGGCTCAACTGTAACTCGGTGGCTGCAAAAGTATCGTCAAGGAGGATTATCCGAACGGCTGGCCATCAAAAAAGCACCAGGAAAATCCCCCCATTTAAATTATGAAGTTCTAGTTGGATTACAAGAACGACTGGAAAAGGGGCCTGGGTTCAAGAGTTATGGAGAAATTGTCGAGTGGCTCAAGATTACTTATCAACTAGAGCTGAAATATGCCACAGTCTATCATTGGGTACACTATCGACTTAAAGCCAAATTGAAAGTGCCTCGCCCACAAAGTGCTTTGGTGAAAGTGAATGCCCATGAGCATTTAAAAAAAACATCGCCCCAGCCCTATTAACCTATCAACGCTTGTTTTGCCACAGGCAACGGTTACGTTATTTGTGTCAAGATGAGACTCGCCTGGGACTAAAAACTGAAACTGGGAAAGTGATTATGGCCTTTGGGGTAAAACCCACAACACCTGTAATCTGGAAGCGTGAAAATTTTTGGCACAGGGGGCCTGGTCGAACCATTGAGTGGCTGGCATTTTTGTCAAGAATACGATCGCCTCAATACCGAAAGATTTCAGCAGTTTATTAATGCGGTCGGATGCCAACTGGGAGAAGACATGGCTGTGATTCAACTTGATCGAGCTGGTGCTCATGTTACCTCTGCTCTCCAATGGCCCGATAATTTAATTCCAGTTTGTCAACGCGCAAATGTCCCGAACTCAACCCCATTGAACGAGTTTGGCAATTTATCAAACAACAATTAAAAGGAGAAGTGTTTTTGACACTAGGGGAATTGCGATCGCGACTTCCAGAATGTTCTCCAACTTTTCACCCCCGAACAAATTAGTTCCCTATCTTCTTACAACTTCATTCTTGAAGCTTTATTCTATGCAGCTTCATATTAAATTGGTATTAGTCAATTTTTGTTTGACTTGAAAGTGAGGAACAAATTAATTTATTTTTTCTCCACTCAAAATAAATATGGGATTAATTGCTGCGAAGGTTTGATGCATTCCTCTAGTCTCCAGACGATTGACTGCCGACTGTACTACCTCTACATTCCTAACTTGTAAGTCAGCAAAACTTTCAGAAACAGCATAAAGACTTTCTAGATTAGCAGCCGTGGCAATGATTCGACCTTGTGGTAATAATCTTTTCCAAACTTCTTGAAGTATAACTTTGATGTAACGACCCCCTTCTATGCAAACATGGCTAGGTGAATCAGTTAAACTTTCAAGACATTCAGGAGCATTACCTTCAACTACTGTGACATTTTCTACTCCAAAGCGGTCACAATTTCTCCTAATTAAATTTGCTACTTCTTGATCTCTTTCTATAGCAATAACTCGACCTATGGGACATATCAAGCCAATTTCTACTGGTATGGTTCCTGTTCCTGCACCAATGTCCCATACTACTGAATTTGATTGTAATCGTAAATAAGATATTAACAGTAAGCGGACTTCTCGCTTACTCATGGGAATACCAGGTAAACGTTCAAATAAGTCATCTGGGATACCTGAAGTAATATAAGGCCAAAGTTGGGAAGGCATAGGAAATTATTTTTGTATAGCGCTACGCGCTAGGGAATAGGGAAAGGGAATAGGGAAAGGGAATAGGGAATAGTAAACTGTCAAAGGACTTCAGGATTTAGAAATGTCCGCGCTCTTTGCTTCAACTGCTATAGCAATAAATAAGGAAGGATTAACATCCTCTCAACTCTAAAACTAAGCTAGGTACTGGGATTCCCAAGACTCACTATGTAAGCATTTCCTGCTGAATGCTGCGCAAACAGCCGTCAGCTCGCCTTTTGCCTCCTTCGGAGGAACTGCCTCTTTCAGAGGAGTTGCCTCTTTTCCTGCGGAATGCTGGGCAAACAGAGGAGTTGCCTCTTGCAGAGGAACTTCGCTAACGCTAACAGCTCTCAGCGTTGGGAGTTTATTTCATTTATAGGATGAATTAGAATTGAGGTTCAGCGACAATTAAAAGTTTAGGTAAAAGCGGACATCATCAGCTAACTTTAGCTTTTTTGGTTCAAAATCAATTGCTGTTAAGGAAGTTCCTCTGTTTCGCTGCGCGACATGAAAAGCGCAGCTCCTCCGCAGGAGGCAAGAGGCTAGCTGACCGCTAATAGCTGAATGCTTACCTCACTATTTGTTTAAACACTAATACATAGCACTATAATTTTTTTACTACATCTACATATCAATAGCTCCCTCAATTTAGTTAAGAAGTCTTTAAGTTTTACTTATCAACTAAGTGTGATGTACTATCCCTTAAATTAATCTCAGGTTTGATAACTGGTCAAAACTAAAATCTAGAGACTTTGATAGTTTTAAGAGTAGGGTTACTACATCCTGTTATTATGCCACCTAGTCTTAGGACTTGTTCAAGTATCTGAAGATGTTTTTCTGTAATAATTTCACCAGGTATTAATACTGGAATCCCAGGTGGATAGGGACAAATTAATTCGGCACTGATATGTCCTAGAGATTTTTCGATGGGCAAACAATTTTTATGAGCAAAAAAAGCATCTCTAGGAGAGACTGGTATAGAAAAATCAATTATATCTAGGTCAAGTTTTTTCCTGTGGTGGATAGGTAGGTTAACCCTACCCCGAGACCTTAAACTGACTAAAGCTCTTACTAATTGATCGATATCTGCCTTTGTATTTCCTATGGAAATAATAAATGTCAGATGTTGGAAACTAGGCAATTCACAGGTGACTCCTAATTCCTCATGTAAAATTTCATCAGCTTCATACCCACTCAACCCAATATTAGAAACTTTAATAGTTAATCTCGTTTGGTCAAGAGCAATAAATCCAGGATTAAAATAATTCTCAATTGGGTAATTGGGAATAGAGAATATTGCTCCTGATTTCCAACTCCCTTCTTCATCATCATTCGTTAATAACTCAGATTCTCCTGTTAAGGATGTCAAACTTCTTCCTTCAAACTTCTTCCTTCTTTCTTCCTTGTCAAATACAGAAAAATTTGGCAGTTGACTAATTCTATTTCTAGCATCATTAGCTAATTGTATGGTTTTGCTCATGAGTTCTTGACCAAACAAAGACATTTGTTGACGCGCAGCGTCGAGAGATGCCAAAAGTAAATAATTTGGACTGCTAGACTGTAACATCTGTAAAGCTTGGTTGAGTCGATAAGAGTCTATCCGTTGACTCCCTAAATGCAGCATTGATGCTTGAGTCATTGCCCCTAAGACTTTATGAATCGACTGTACTGTTAAATCTGCTCCACCCACTAATGCTGCTTTGGGTAACTCTGAATGAAAAGCAAAATGTGGACCGTGAGCTTCATCTACTAAAAGAGGAATATTATATTTATGGACTTCTTGGGCGATCGCTGTAATGTCTCCACAGACACCATGATAGGTGGGATATACTATCATTACTGCTTTGGCATCGGGATATTTTGCTAAGGTTTGGGCCATAGATTTAGGAGTGATACTTAGGTGAATGTCCCAATCTGAGTCATAGTCTGGATGGATGAAAATTGGAATTGCTCCAGATAAAATTAGTCCAGAAATTATTGATTGATGGATATTCCGAGGTAAAATTATTTTGTCGCCTTTTCCACAAGTAGCCAGAATTCCGGCTATAATTCCTGTAGTGGAACCATTGACTAGAAATTTAGTTTCTAATGCGCCAAAGGTTTCTGCTGCTAATTCTTGAGATTCCTGAATTACACCATTTGGAGTAAACAAGTTATCTAGTTCTGGTAACTCTGGTAAATCTGCTGGAAAGACTTTTGTTCCCAATAAATCACTGAGTGGCTCTGCAATTCCTTTTCCTTGTTTGTGTCCTGGTGTGTAGAAAGGAGCATGGGATTTTTGGGTAAGATTTTTGAGAGTTTCAATTATTGGTGCCTTAGTTTGGTCAAACATTCAAACTTTTTTCCTATACCTATATATACTTATAGGCTCGACAAGCACTAATCGGGTTAAAATTTGTATCTACAAATTGCACTCTACTAAAAGTATCAATCCACAAATGAGCGCCACACTCTGCTGCTTCGTGAGGACTATATACAATTCGGCAAGGACCTTTAATTTCCAACTGATAACCATAGTCAT
>JBCDJM010000182.1:0-15306 GCA_038747755.1 Cyanobacteria bacterium P01_H01_bin.35 | reverse complement strand
GCGGCCTGTTACATCTTCATACTACAAGTTACTTCCCCCTACATAAAGAGGGGACAACTACAAACATGATGATTTGACAGACTTCCGGCTCAAACCTCATGGGAGAATATTATCACCTCTGGAGCGGATAGAAAAGGTACCTTGCAAGCACACCCATTTGGTTGAGGGCCTTACTTCACTGGGGATTGCTCCACCATTTCTGGTAACTGCAAATTTATGTCATTTTTGACTACTATTGCAACATTTTAGGCGCGTACAGACTAACCTCTACCGGACAAACTTCGGCATAACTTCAGCAGCAGTAAATAAACCATAAATACCTCTGCGATATAAATCTACTCCTGCTTTCAAATAGCCAAACGCTGGACCACAAACATTAGCTGCCATGCTTGTCTCATCCCCTAATGTAAAGGTATGAGTAGAAATTTTGCCCTCAAAAGTACGACCTGTTACCTGAACATTTGTACTTAAAGGTTTTTTCGGGTTACGAGTATCAACAATACCTCCTACTGTTACTTGATCGCGATCGCAAATTCCCGCCAACTCCAACATAATATCGTCAGCGTGTTCCATATTCTCCAACTTCAACAGACCATTTGTCTCCTCTAACAAAGCTTCCACCTCAGCATCAGTCATTGCCTTAGCTTTTTCCACATCATATCCTGGCAAATGGCCAATATCCTCACGAATTGTCGCGCGGTAAGCTTCCCAATTAGCAATACCCACTCCAAAAGTAATTTTCACACTATGAATTTCCGCATAACTCTGAGCTGCTACAGTAGCTGCTGCAGTTAATAAACCAGGAGTTGCGCCACAACCTGTCATATAAGTAATACCCGCAGCTTGTAGTTCATCTTTAAGGTCCAATAATTGTTCTACCGCACTGGTTCGCTTAATGGCATCTACTAATACCCCCCGCCAACCAGCAGCAATAAATTGTTTGGCGACATCTGCCATAAAAGTATTAGGCAAATTAGGGAGGGCCAGAAAATAACCATCCACAGTATCAGCTACTTTAATTAATTCCTCAATGCTTTGATTACTTAAAACACCACCAGGTTCTAAATAACCTAAAGACCCTTGGTTATTGTAAATGGCCATACATTGGTCGGGATTTAATCCTTGACGGTTGTAGGCATAACCTTTTTGGTCTGCAGCAGCAACACATACCATTTCTTGTTTGGGTGTAAGTACCCTAGCTGCAGCTTGTCCTAGACCACCGAAGCCCAAAACACCTACATGGATTTGATTGTTGGAAGTAGTGATTTGCATAGCACTCATAACACTTAATTTAACTGGACAGACTTTTGTGCTACTTGTACTTTTAGCTAAAATTAAAAGTCAAAAGTCTTCAATGATTTCAAAGGGAATAGGGACGAGGGAATTTAACCTAAAGTTCGTAGTTCGTAAATTTCCAAGTAGCTATTATATCCCTCGTTAGTATTTCCAATCAATTAATCTTATAAAAAATCTCTTTTCTATTATTATAAATTAACGGAAATTAAATAATTCAAAACCTACATTTTTACTAAGAAAACATAAAAATTATTTCATATAAGATATTGAGCCTTTATGCTAAAGGAAGAGAGAAGAACAAAGAAGGCTTTAGTTATCTAGGAGATAAGATTAGTTACTAATCTTATTTTGGTCCTCCTAGGTTCTGCTACACAAACAGCTATTTTATTGGTTCTAACGGTTATAGCAACTGATATACATCAGCTTAACCTAGAAAATCATTTGTACTGCCAAAAGATACTTGACCAACAAATTCCAAAATACTTATTGGACAAGAAATATTAAAGAAAATATTTTCTTTAACAGTCTGGGTGATATTTGTCAAGCACTTTTAGCTTGAAGTTTTATTACATTACTCACCTGGTTATCTTCTTGCTCCCATATTTCCTAGTACTTAGGTCCACCATCTTGACGGTTAGAAAAATATACGCCAAACTTAACAAATAACTGATCTATTGCTTCAGATTATAATAACTTTTGTTAAGGAATGATTCTTTATCTTTCAATTAGTAAAAATTGATTTAGATTAAAAGCAAGTCATTTAAACAATCAAGAAGCAACTTCAGCAGATATCACTTTGAAAAAATTGGTATCTTTGTATATTTCGATAATTGTTCATCATTCATCTATGAACATGGAAACTTTAGAATTCATAATTCATCCAGATGGTCGTGTACAGGAAAAAGTTACTGGTATTATCGGTGCATCCTGTACTGAAGTAACTGCTGCAATTGAATCTGAGTTAGGTATTGTCTTAACTCAAGAGTCAACTTCCGAATACTTTGCTCAACAGCAGCATCATTCTGATACTGCTACAACGCAGGTTTCTTCTTTTAGCAGTTACTAAAATTTTTTTTTGTTGAGTTCAGTTTATTTCTCTTAGAATTACTATGTCACACTTTAGTCAAATCAAAACTCAAATTCGTAATCTGAAGTCTTTGCAGTCTGCTCTAACAGATTTAGGTATTGACTGGAAATCCGGTCCAACAGAAGTCCGTGGTTATCGCGGACAAACTAGCACTGCTGAAGTGGTCATAGAACAAAATAATGGGTATGACTTAGGGTTTGCCTGGAATGGCAATGAATATGAGCTGGTTGCCGATCTACAATTCTGGCAACAAGCATCGTCTGTAGATCGCTTTATTAGTATGGTGACTCAGCGTTATGCTTTCCATACAGTAGTTAATGAAACTGCTAAACAAGGATTTCAGGTTACCGAACAGCAAAAAAATAAGGATGGCTCTGTCCGTCTAGTTGTTCAACGTTGGGGTGCTTAAACAGCGGTCAGCAATGAATTTAGTAGGGTGCGTTAGACAGCTAAAATTACTTACTGTCAGAGACATTAAACAAGATGTCCTAACGCACCATATTAGATTTATCAACTTCAGTAGGTTGGGTTTAGCACCAGCGTAACCCAACATATCCAACATATCTAGATATTTGGATAATTCTTCATAGTTATGGTAGAGCAGAAACTATACCGTTACCAAAATATTTACAAACACCACTAGCGTTTGTTGGTTTTCTCTTTCGGAGACGCTCCGCGAACGTTCCATGCTTTGCTGCACAACGAATCGCAGGAACAAACAAACCTATAAATTATAGATAATATTATTAAATTTTAACAAAATGTTAGATTTTTCTTCATCTCCCCAAGAAGGTGAGACAGAACGCTCAGGTTTAGAACCTGAACTTGGTGGAATATTACGGGATGCTCCCGAACGTTCTGGTTTTGAACCTGAGCTTGGTGGAGTGTTGCGACAAAAAGGGGTTTACGTTGATGAAATTACCTGTATCGGTTGTAGACACTGCGCCCACGTTGCTCGTAATACTTTTTATATAGAACCTGACCATGGGCGAGCCCGTGTTTTTGAGCAAGATGGGGACTCTGAAGAATTAATCCAAGAAGCGATCGACACTTGTCCTGTTAATTGTATTCACTGGATTGATTATACCAACCTGAAAACTCTGGAAGAGGAGCGCAAGTATCAGGTTATTCCTATTGCTGGAGGTCCTATTGACGGTCCAGCGCGTATTGCTAATCACAGACGCAAGCAGAATGCTAGTAAAAAGAATATGTGATACTAAATTCGGTTTATAGAGTATCTTTTTGGGGAGATGGGGAGATGGGGAGATGGTTATAGAGGATTTTGAAAAAGGTACTTTTAATAATCGGATTTGGTATGATTGTTGTAATAGGAGAGAAGCTTTAAGAAAAGGAAAAATCTTGCATAAGTGTAGATATTTCCAAGGCTTTTACACAAACGATACCAAAAAACATGATATCATAACTATGTTCGGATTAAAACTAACTATAAAGTCATTGCGACTGGAACGGAGTGGAAGGTTTGCGGAGCATTCCGGAACGGATAGCAATCTCTTATGTTTTAGATATTTCTTCTATTTATTTCTAATGATAAATATTTAACCGGACATGATATAATATGCAACTCAACAGTATCATTTTCCTCTTTTTTTATATATCTCCCCCTACTCCCTACTCCCTAGCACTATATCAATACTATTTAATACTTCTTGAAACTCTTCAACTAAGGTGATAGCTTTGGTAGGTAAAACTTCTACATCTGGGGTTTGACTTCGTAGATTATTCTCTAAGGAAGCAGCAGATTTGTAAAGAATCTCTGCCCCAATATTACCTGCCAACCCTTTCAGGGAGTGAACAAGATATAACGCCTTAGTCAAATCGCCCTGATTTATGGCTGCCGGGATTTCGATCTGATAGTCTTCTTCAGAGGTTTGAACAAGTCTCAGAATTTCCAGATAACTATTCCAGTTACCACCTATAAATTCTAAACCTAAATCGACATTCAAAACAGATAGAGTTGGTAAAGTAGTCTCTGGAAGAGGAACTTCTTCTGGAGAAACGCTGGAAAGATTATTTGTAACTACAGAGGAACTCCGCGTAGGAGAAATCCACTTATAAAGAGTATCATATAATTTTTGGGGATTAACAGGTTTAGAGAGATGATCGTTCATCCCAACTTCCAAACTTTTGTTTTTATCCATATCCATAGCATTTGCTGTCATGGCAATAATTGGCACTGTGGCAAACCGTTTCATTTTACTGTTGTTCTCCTCTGCCAGACAACGGATCAGGCTGGTTGCCTCTAGGCCATCCATTTCTGGCATCCTAATATCCATCAAGATTAGGTCGTAACTACGCTCGTAAATTTTAGTGACTGCCTCTTTTCCGTTGCTTGCACAATCTACATTCAACCCCACCTTTTGCAATAATTCCAGGGCAACTTGTCGGTTGATAGCATTGTCTTCTACCAGTAAAATATTAGCTCCCTGAATTTCCTCAAGTTGGAGCACGCTAGATAATTCAGTTTCTCGGAGAATGGTGGATACAGAAATACCAGAAGTATCAGTATCTTCCCTGGAATAGCCAAAGTCTAGTTCAAAATGAAATGTACTACCTTTACCCAGTTCGCTCTCAACCGCAATGCTGCCTCCCATAATCTCAACAATACCTTTGCAAATTGCTAGCCCAAGCCCTGTGCCACCATATTTGCGAGTGGTAGAAGCATCAACTTGTGTAAAGGATTGAAATAGTTTTTCGATATCACACTGATTAATACCCATTCCTGTATCTTGTACTTGATACTTCAGACGTGCAGTTTCATTAGTACAGCTAAGTAATTCAACCGCAATAGTAACAGAACCAGTTTCAGTAAACTTGATAGCATTACTCACCAAATTCATCAACACCTCACTTAAGCGCAGAGAGTCTCCGATTAAATATTGGGGAACATCATCCCCAACTTGAAAGACTAATTCTATTCCTTTTTCAGCAGCTTTGACACTAAGAATATTGTTAATATTATTTAGGATGGCATCTAACTCAAATGGGATAAATTCCAATTCCAGTTTCCCAACTTCAATTTTGGAAAAGTCAAGGATATCATTGATAATTTGCAGCAATGATTGGGCGGAACTTTTAATTTTGTGGAGGTAGTCTTGCTGATTAGGTTGCAGAGGGGTTTGTTGGACTAAGTGAGTCAGCCCCAGAATACCATTCATGGGAGTCCGAATTTCGTGACTCATCAGGGCTAAAAATTCGCTCTTGGCACGGTTGGCATATTCGGCAGTTTCTTTTGCCTCTCGCATTTTTTGATATGCTTTTGCTTGTTGGATAGCAATAGCAATGTGAACAGATAACCGTTGCACTAAATCAATCCCATCCTGTTTCCAGGTGTAGGTATGCCGATGACTCCCAAGCATCAAACCCCATAGTTGCTCTTCTACAATAATAGGTACAACCAGCGCTGCACGAATATTAGAAGCCTTTTCTAAACTTAGCTGTGATTTATTTAGGTTATCTACTACCAAAATCTTACCCTGACGATAATGCTCCATCCATTCTGGAGTCACCCAGACAGGATCGAGTTCTAAATCCAACAGCGATCGCTCCCCTTCAGCAATTGACTCAGCAACCACAGC
This sequence comes from Cyanobacteria bacterium P01_H01_bin.35, assembly GCA_038747755.1. Lineage (GTDB taxonomy): Bacteria > Cyanobacteriota > Cyanobacteriia > Cyanobacteriales > Microcoleaceae > Trichodesmium. Next base: position 9,327 of record JBCDJM010000182.1, on the reverse strand, counting down.
GTCAGAAGAATCAGGATCAAATTGGTAAATAATCGCCCTATGACACTGCAACAATAAACGAAATTCTTGCACAGTTGTATCAAGAATGTTCTGCAAATCCCAGGATGAGCGGATCTGCTCCGTTACAGTCATCAGTAATTTTTCCTGTTCTACTTTACCCTTAAGAACAGCAGTCCTATCGTCCAGCAGACTCTCTAGCTCAGTAGTGCGATTTTCTAGCAATTTGATTCGCTCTCCCTCTAGATGCACCACCCGTTGTTCCAACACTTCCATTAACTTATGAACTTCTGGAGGATTAATAGTTTGCAATACATTAGTTTGAGTAACGATGCCCAGAAGCTCTCCTTGCTTCCCTGTCACTACTAACCGACGGATATTTCGCTCCTCCATGAGCTGTTGAACAGCCCAAAGTGATACCTCTGGCTTAATTGCTAGAATTGGCTTACTCATCACTTCCTCTGTGGTGCAATTTTCTAGATTTAAGCTCAATGCCTGAAATCTCACTAAATCTCGCTCCGTCAGCATCCCCACCGGAATTTGCAATGATTGTGTAGTCGTGTCGCTGGGTTTTACAATCACGATGCAACTAATACGATGCTCTGCCATCAGTTGGGCAATTTCCAACACAGAAGTCTCTGGTGTTGCACAAACTACCTCATGCTTCATTATCTCCCTGACGAGACGTGCCTGTAGCAAGTCAGTTGGCTGGCAGACTTGTCGCAAACTCTCATGGGTTAATAGCCCAACTAGGTGTTCTTGCTGATCTACAATTGGTAAGTGACGAATCCGATGCTCCTGAAGCAAGTTAATTACAGAAAACAAATTGGTAAAATCTGACTCATGGAGGGTAATGACAAAACCTGGCATAATCTGACTCATTACCAAATTATTTAGGAGTTGTCCCTTAGCACTGAGCTTTACCACATCGCGCTCAGTGAGAATACCTACAACTTTATTTTCCTCAACAACTAATACGCAACTTGACCTTGGCCCTTGATGAGGATCTTTCTGTTGACTTGGTATTACTTTCCCAGAGTAGCCAAGCGATCGCTCTTGATTCATCAGGGTAACGGCATCTTTAACTATTGTATCTGGATTGACAACCAAGGGATTCCTGATTATTGCCGATTTTAGGTCTAACTGAGTAATCAGTGTATTACGAACGGACACTTGACTAACACAGTTGCATAGTAAGTTAGCCGTAATATCTTCTTTGAGCAGATAGTCTGCTGCCCCTAGTTTCATTGCTCGTACTGCAACCCGCTCATCCCCCACACCAGTCAGCAAAATTACAGGCAATTTATTTTTAGGGTTGTTAGTGGCAATGACTTCTAAAAATTCCAATCCATCTCCATCGGGTAGGTTAACATCCACCAGAGCTATATTTGGTTGCTCTGACTCCCACATTTCTATTCCTTCTTCTAAAGTTTCAGCTTCTATGATGTGGTAGATGTGGTGTGAATCTGATTTAAGATAACGAATATAGGTAAGGCGATCTACTTCAGAATCATCTAGGAGCAAAATAGTTATCCGAGGCAATAAAACTTTAGCTTTGCTAGTATTACCCTTAGTATTGGAGTTTTGATTATGGGTTGGGTTAGACATTGTTCTGGGAAAGTAGTAAATACTTAGAAGTCAAAAGAAATATTTTTTTTAAGAATATCACATAATCATAACTTATATCATGTCCGGTTAAATACTTATAATTATTTCCTAGTATAGCTCTCAGCCCTACATTTTAACAAAATCAGAAGTCATAAGTTGTTTTTGTAACAAGAACTTACGCCCAGCTCCAAAAACATTTCGCCTTATAAAGACAGGGTTTTAGACCAAATTTTTTTGATAAATTAGGGCTGAATCCCTACTACAAAAAAATAGATACTAAATAGCTTCTATAAACCATTAGGTAGAATAACTGTTTTAAACCAATAGGATAAAAAATTTTCTATATTTCTGCTTAAGTCTTTAATATTAACTGGTTTTTGCATATAACTATTCACTCCTTGTTGATAACAAATATGAATATCTTGTGGACTTGATGAAGTTGAAAACACAACTACAGGAATTTTTTTAAGCTGTTGATTATTTTTAATCACTTGAATTACTTCTCGCCCATCAGTTCCCGGCAGGTTTAAATCTATTAAAATTATTGTCGGACGAGGAGCTATTTCAGGGTTAGAATATTCTCCTGTCTGAAACAGAAAGTCTAGTGCTTCATCTCCGTCTAAACAGTGATATATAGGATACTGAAAATCTAGCTTCCTCATTATTCTAGTTAATGCAAAATAATCTTCCTCATTATCTTCAACTACTAGCAAAGATAGGTTTCTTCTTTGATTATTTTCTGATTTATTCATTTATATAAGTTCGATTTTAGTTGTATAGCGCTACGCGAAGCGTGAATAGGGAATAGCGGTGCGACCCCGCGACGACGACAGTCGCAAGGGAACGCGCACCAAGAGAGGGAATAGGGAATAGTAGACTAATAAAGGGTTTTAGGATTTAGAAATGTCAAGAGCCTTAATGCGTAGCGTTGTAAAAAAAATATATTTAAATTAGGGAATAGAGTAATAATTTCAGATATTATTATCTATTCTTGGATTTTTGACAAAATACTTATGATTGCTATAACAATCCTAAATAGGTTGTAATATTATCTCCGGATAATCACTAATAAAAAAGTTTTTGTTTGTAGAATTGCTGTAGCCAGAACTACAGATAGGGCTAGAGCAATTCTACGAACTTGATATAAGATTTTATCCTAGGGGTTTGGTCTCCAAACCCAAGCGAAAAGTGGATTTGGTTTCCAAATCCCTACAGTTTTTTTTCACTAATCATTTAGGATTATTATATTTATTTTTACTTCCATAATTTCACATAAAACGTTGTTCCTTGTCCATAATTAGATTCTAGCCAAATTTTACCACCATGACGTTCAATAATTTTTTTAACTATTGTTAAGCCTACTCCTGTCCCACCTCCAAATTTACCTTGACCATGTAATCGTTTAAAAATTTTAAAAATTGTCTCTTGATGCTTTTCTCGAATACCTATACCATTATCCTTGACATATATGATACTAGCAGATTCTTCAGTATCTTCATAACCTATTTCTACAATTTTCTTGTCTTTTTTATTATACTTAACTGCATTATTAATTAAATTGCTAAATACTTGTTCTAGAAGAATTTTGTCTCCATAAATAACTGGCAAATCATCCATCTTTCTGATTTCAAAAGATATGTCTAGTTTACTAATTTTAACAACCTCAGAAACATTTTCAATTAATTCATTCAGGTTAATAGCAGATTTATCGAGTTCTCGACGACCTAAACGGGAGAAAAATAACAAAGCATTAATTAAATCCTCCATCCGTTGAGTTAAACGTACCAAAGTCTCTAATTTTTCTCGACCTTCGCCGTCAAAAATTTCCCCATAATCTTCCATCAAAAATGTAGAATAATTATGAATACCTCGCAATGGTTCTTTTAGATCGTGGGAAGCAATATAAGTAAAAGAATCTAACTCACTATTACTATGTTCTAGTTCCAGATTAATTTTTGCTAATTCAGAAATTCTGCGCATCACAATTTCCACAATTGCAGTTTTAAACTCCTGCGCTCCTTCTATTTCATAAGGTTGCCAAGGTAAAGAATGAAATTTCACTATTTCTTGCCATTGTTCAAAAGATGTCCGAGGACAAAGTTTCATTGTTCCATCAGATTCAATCTCAATAGGATATTCTGGATTTCCAGCCCAATTAACTGTTTGACTTACTTCTGGTCGAAACCACAAAACATAAACTTCTTGTAACTTGGCAATTTCTAACACTAATAATCCACTAGCAATCTCTTTAAATTCTTGAGCGGGTTGGTAAATTATAGGTAAAGAATCAGTTGAATATATGTCAGTATCAATCTGATTTTTCACCCAATTTATTAGTTTTGTAATTTCTGCATCGTTTGGCGTTTTTCCTACTTTATGATATTCCCCTTCCAGAGAAATTACAGCTCCTGTTGCTGCCACTATTGTTAATAATTTATTGCCGATATTTGTGATAATATTTAATAAATCTTCTGACTCATAAATAATCTTGATTACCTCAGCTTGAACGGACTTAAGAGCAACTTTATTATCTAAATTATCATTTTGTTCTCTCATTGGAATATGAATTGACATTATTTGAGCTAAAAATTCACAAACCACTCGTTTATGGTAAGGAATATACTGAGCTGATTGGTGATGACAAGCAATTAACCCCCATAATTTTCCTTCTTTCACAAGAGAAATTGACATTGAACCCATAACACCCATATTCTCAAGATATTTTACATGACAGCGAGAAACACCTCGCAGCACAGAAAAAGTTAAATCTAGAGGTTCGTTAGTTAAAGGATTAAATTCAGGTAGTAACTTCACAATTGAAGAGTTGATATTTGGAATAATTCGCAAATAGTTAAGAGAGTAAAGATTTCTTGCTGGTCTCGGAACATCATTAGCGGGATAATGCAAACCTAAAAATGCTTCTATATCTTCTCCTTTATCTTCAGCAATTACTTCACCAGAATCATCAGCATGAAATTTGTAGATCATCACCCTATCAAATCCAGTAATTTTGCGAATTTCTTGAACTACAATCTCACAAAGTTCATATAAATTGCCAGATTTTTGAATTTTATTAGTTATGGGAAAAGTCAGTTGATAAAACTGGGAAAAATCTGGCTCTGATTTATCTTCACAAGGTTCAAGTTCTAAAATTACAACATTATCATTACTACGATGAATAATACTATTAAATAATCTCACTTCATTTCCACATTCAATAGATAATTTTAGTGGATTTATATATTCAAAATCTCCCGTCAAATTCTGACGAATATTATCTATTTGTTCAGAGTTTAAGAGACATTTAATGTTTTTTCCGAGTAGATTTTCTGGAGAAATATTTAGCCATTCTTCTGTATTACTACCAACTTGAATAATATCAAAGTCTGGCTCTTGCAAAACTAATAATACTCCATGATCTTGAATGAAGTTAGGAATATGAATTTGTTCGTTATAGTCAATATTTGAATTGACTCTTTGTTTGATGATTATTTTTTCTTTACTATCCATTTTATATAAATTATAATTTTGTAATCCTAAATTCCGCAGGTCAGGAAGTAGGAAATATAAATTTTATCATAAAATATCTTGGCCAATAATTGTATCATGTTCGGTTGATCCGCTCCTGAAACTCAGGGAGCTTTTTTATTAATTTTCTAAAAGCACGTTTAAAACGATTATCCCAAACTATTTTAATCGTCTCGCTCATTTAATAAATTGGCAATCAAATCATCAATACTTCCTATTTTTGCTGTTCCTTGTTTCAAAGATTCTAAAGTAGCTTGAGCATTAGTAGCAATCTCCAAACATCGCTTTTCAATTCTTCTTTTTTTAATTAGGTCAAACAAATAATCTTGCTCATCAATAGATAGTTATTCAATAGAATCTAGAATTTATTGAAAAGATATCATACTCATATTTTTTGTCTATTCCTCTATAGCAATCCGCGCAGAGATTGTAATATTTGATCGTAGGGGTTTAGTCTCCAAACCCAGTAGTATTTGTAGGTTGGGTTGAGGCAACGAAACCCAACACAAATATTTTTTTCCAAAACCCTATCTCTAAATCTACTTTTATTTATCAGCCATAAGTGCTATAATTCAACTAAATAATTATCAAAAAAATGATATTTTTGTAACAAAAAAACTTTTTCAGTTCTAAACATTAAAAAAAATTAGCTATAATACAAAAGTATAGTAATCCTTAAAATATTGACTAATACTAGCTAATAGTAACCATGACAAATCAAACTATTGACGTAACTGGACTTACTCCAGAACAAATAAAACAGATTCAGGTAGCGATCGAGACATTCAGAAATATTAATAACTTTCAGAGCATATTAACAGAAGAACAACAAGTAGAATTCGATCCAACACCGTTATTTTTTGAAAGCGAAATACTCCAACCTTTTAATCGAAGCGTGCTTTATGGCCACAGAATCTAAAACTTATCTCGACACTAATGTTCTCGCCTATGTTTTAGTGAGTTACTACTAAGTTCAAATTATGACTTTTTTATCTGCGAGCAAGTGCTGGTAGAATTATTTAAGCGTAAGGAAAAAATACTAAAAGAAAGTAATTATGACTGAATCCAAATTACTGACTGTCAAATTAAATTCCCAAGATTATGATCGCCTAGAAAAAGAAGCTCGAAGATTAAATTTACCCATAAGTATTTTAGCCCAAAGATTACTTAAATTTAGTCTAGAAGAAATTCCACCTCAATTTAACAAACAAAAAGCAAGAGAAGCAATAGTTGGTTTACGGGAAATTGGCAAAAATTTGTCACTAATCGATGGAGTAGCGATCGCCCGCGAAAGTCGAGAAGAGTTAGAACAAAGGTCTATTTTTTAGCGAATAATTAATGAATGTTGTTATTGATTCTAATTTACTAATAGTTCTTGTGAATAACGATCCTCGTAGTGAAATTGTTCGCCAACAATTTGATGAGTGGATAAGTCAAGAAGTTCAGATACATACTCCTAATCTAGCATTCTATGAAATAACTAACGCTTTAACCAGATTAATTGTAAGTGAAATCTTCCCTCAAGAGCAACTGACACCTGCTTGGGATTTTTTGAAAAATTTACCCATAGTTTACCATGATATTTCTCAGGCGACAAGAATAGTAGAAATTGCCTTATCTTTAGGTCGTCAAAGTGCTTATGATGCTGCTTACATAGCTCTAGCAGAAGATTTAGAAGCTCAACTTTGGACGTTAGATGGTCCTCTTTACCGCAATGCAGTCGAGTGTGGGTTTCCTGTATTTCTTTTAAATTGATCTACAATCAAATCATCAAGACTTCTAAAAACCCGCCCTCTAATATTGTATTTATTTATGCTCACCTGTTTAGACACCTATATATCAAGATTAGCTATTTATTATTTTGGGAAAATTGTTGGGTTTCGTTACCTCAACCCAACCTACTATTTAAAACCTACTTTTCTAACTCCTCAACTGACTTAGGTACTCCCGCAGTTAATACTTTACATCCTTCCTCCGTAACCAAAACATCATCCTCAATTCTTACTCCAATTCCCCGCCAACGATCGTATACTTCTGGTTGACCTTTCACCGTTTTAATATTAGGATTAATATAAATACCAGGTTCCACAGTTAACACTTGTCCTGGTTGTAAATTTTGCGGTTCTTCTCCCCATTGATAAACACCTACATCATGCACATCTAAACCCAACCAATGTCCAGTTCTGTGCATATAAAAAGGCTTATATTTTTCCTTTTCAATTATCTCATCAATATTCCCTTTTAACATTCCTAAATCTATCAATCCTTCGACTAAAACTCGCACTGCTGTATCGTGAATTTGCTTATAAGGATTTCCTGGTTTTACCTCTTCAATTGCTGCTAGTTGCGCCCTTAAAACTAACTCATAAATAAGCCTTTGTTCCGGCGTAAATTTCCCACTAATTGGAAAAGTTCGAGTAATATCAGAATTATAATAATTGTAAGCAGCTCCAGCATCAATTAATAATAAATCATTTTCTCGCATTTTCCGATTATTTTCTATGTAATGAAGAATGCAAGAATTAGCACCAGAAGCAACAATAGAAGGATAAGCAGGAGTAGCTCCATGACGAGAAAATATATACTCCATTTCCGCTTGAACTTGATATTCAAACTTCCCCTCTTCAGCAAACCTCATAGCATGGTTATGAGCATCAACGGCAATATCAGCAGCTTTCTGCATTTGCGCTAATTCCACATCACTTTTAATCAAACGCATTGGATGTAAAATTGTACTTGAATCTTGAATTGCTGTTGGTCCAAAGCCATATTTCGGATAGACTCGCATTAAATTTTGCCAATGTTTAAACACTGTTTCATTAAAGTGGCGATCGCGCCCCAAACGATAATAAATTTTATCTGCCTTTTTCAAATATTCGGGCAACTTTTGATTTAATTGATTAATAGGAAAAGCTGCATCTGCACCATACTTTTCCTTAGCAACTTCCACACCAGCGCGATAACCAGTCCAAGTTTCTTTTTCCCTATCTTTTGGTTGCACAAACAAAACAAATTTATGCTTTTCATGGTGAGGTGCAATAACCGCCACCGCTTCCGGTTCATTAAAACCTGTTAAATAGAAAAAGTCGCTATCTTGACGATAGGAATATTCTACATCATTGTGCATGACAGCCATCGGCGCACTTCTAAAAATAGCAGTACCATCGCCAATTTTTGCCATTAAATTTTCTCGTCGTTGCTTATATTCTGAGTAAGTTGTCATATTTTTAGAACTAAGAAGTAAGGAATAAGGAACCAAGAAAAATCATATCAAATTTTTTGGTCTTGCATAAATGCGGGATGATTTTACAGCAGTTTTCATTTCAGTAGACCACAGTAGGGACGTTCCATGGAACGTCCCTACTGGCGTGTCAAGCTTGAAAATGTGGATTAAAAAAACCTAACGCCCCAGCCCCCATCCCTGCAAGGGAAGGGGAGAGATTTCTCCCCTCTCCTCGCAGTAGAGGAGTTGGGGGAGAGATCTTCGTTCGTTACTCGCTCCTAACACAGCATTTCAAGCTTGACACGCTACTACAAGCTTTTGGTTGTGACGATGTGGTTTATCAATCTGAAAAGCGCTGTAATAGTTTTGTGAAATGGGCAGCCCGTTCGTTATATTTTCGGTTATCCTTTGGGAAGCAAGTTATATAATATCCGCTGCATTTAATCAAAATTAGAATTTTTAGGGTTATTCTCTAATGATTTCGTCAAAAAATCACGACGTATTTTTAACTGAATATCTTCTAAAAGCTTACGATTAACTGACATTAAATCCGCAATTAGACCAAAAATAAATAGCTGAAATCCTATTAAAATTAAAATTGTAGCTAAGACTAAACTAGGGACATGAGATCGATTAGTGCCAATCAAATATAGAATTAACCAACGTACACATAAAATGACACCAAAACTAAAGGGAATAGCCCCTAAAATTGTGAAAAACTTTAGAGGTTTATAAGTAATAAAAATACGCACGATCGTCAAAATCGATCTTTGGATATAAAGTGGAATGCTTTTAACTAATCTAGATGGTCGCAAATAACCATTAGTTCTAATGGGTACAGAAATAATAGTCATTCCTTTTTGTCCAGCTTGGATAATAGTTTCTAGTGTGTAAGTATAAGTATTAAAAACATTTAATTGTAGTGCTGCATTACGACTAATAGCACGGAAACCGCTAGGAGCATCAGCAAT
>JBCDJM010000181.1:0-15312 GCA_038747755.1 Cyanobacteria bacterium P01_H01_bin.35 | reverse complement strand
ATACCCATCTGGGTTTGATGATTCTGGCAGTCATTTTTCATAATTTTTCAGTCTTCTGAACTCTTATAGTTGTTAGGCTCCTTAAAACGGCTTTTCTGAAGCCTTTGTATTTCAAGAAAAGATCCCAAATGGGTTCTATAAAGACCTCTCCCCCAACCCCTCTCCTACGAGGAGAGGGGAGTTTCTCCCCCTTCCCTTGCAGGGAAGGGGGTTGGGGGGTTAGGTTTTTCCAAAATTCCCACCAGCACATCAACCAAAACCTCCAAATCTCCAGGCACCCTCAAAGAATCAATATTCTGCTGAATTAAACGTTGTTTTTTATCCAAAATGCCAAATATCCAAAGTTCCCCCATAGTCACACAACCAAAAATTAAATCCTGTTCCGGTTCCCATTCAGATAATGCAATTAATTCCACAGCTAACTGGGTAAAACCTCGCGTCATATCCTCATGTTTTGCCTCAATTACTAACAGTTGAGAATTACTTTGTAGGAAATAATCAAGATTACCTTTTAATCGTTCATTCACTTTCAAAGGATATTCAATTCTGAGCTGACATTGACAGTAGCGAGCCACTTCTAAGAGTACCGGAGCAATTAAGATTTCTCGCCGTGCTGCTTCACTACTTAAACTGACTAAAGGCAAAGTCTCCTCTATTCGCTGACGTAATTCTGACAAACGTTCCAGTTGCCGATTTGATGTAGGCAAAGACAATCTTGCTCTTTGGAAATTGTAGTCAAATTCAGCTAAAATGTCCTCAGTTTCATAAGGAAACTCGAAGTAAGAACGAAAAGTGTAAGATTTATTATCCTGAAGAATAGAATGCTTAGACATGGCTTAATTTTCTTCTATTAAAGATGCAATTTATTACTTTTATTATCAATATTTTTTTCTTCTATATTAACAAAATTTATGGTCTTTATTCATCTGAAGGCAAAATAGCTTTTTCCTCTCAAATAATTCATAACATTGATGCTTCACTTTACCAGGATAACCATCACTTGTTTTAATAATATCTAAAATCTCATCCTCACTAAACTCAATTCCTTGATATTCTGGCTCCAAAAAATCAGCCTGAAGCCTACTGTTAATAAAATCACGAATCGTTTTTTCATTCCAGGGTTCCAGATATTCTTCAATACAAATATTTTTGAATGGAGAAGTTTTATCTCCGCTATCTGGAAATAAAATATCCAGTGATTTAGAAGCAGCAACTACTAAACGCAAAGGAGGATCGGTATCATTTGCTAATCCTCGTAACTGATTACGAAGTTTATTAGTAAACCAGTCATAACTCATATTTTCTACTACATCAAGCAACAGTAAAATTCGATATGGTTTAATATTTAATTTTAAGTCACGTCCGCTACAAGTTTTAATACCAATTTGTTCACAAAGTTCTGCATAAAAATCATCATCACTATGAATATTTTGCAAATCTATATAAATTGGTTTTCGAGTTTTTTTGAGGTATTGATTTGCTTTTTGAGCGATCGCCTTCAGTAGAGAAGACTTTCCCACTCCACTCTCGCCAATAATGGCAATACTACTGCCACTATTAAGTACCTCAAAAATTCTGGTAATTTCTCGCTCTCTATTAAAAAAGAACTTTGGATTATCTATAATACCACTTAATGGGATAAAAGGATTAGAAACTTTTTCTTCAAATTCTGCTGGAATATTGGGATTTTGTTGTTGAGCGTACCAATTCTGATATTCTTTTTCTAACCATTTTAATAAGGTTGGAAACTTATTGTTTCCACTATGATTTTTGCTTACTTCAAATTTACTATATACTTTTGTTTTTCGTTTTTTATAAGCCGCCTCATTATCATCACCCATTACAAGACGACAAATTTCTTTCTCATCTTTCTCGAAATTCATCCTTGCAAATCTTCTGAAAAAGAATTCTTGTTCTGCTGGACTCAATTTATAATCAACAGCAATATTTTTCAGAAAATTATCCCATAGTTCCCAATTCTCCATCAGCCAGACTTGTGTTTTGTCGTATTTAGTATAGCTAAAAATTTACCTTCTCACAAAAGGGGAAGATTATTTCCCCCTAATTCCCCTTAGCTAAATTCTTTAGGGGGAAGTTTTTGGTGCTTACATAATCAAGAAATATTCCATATCCTGAAATTGTACGTTAATTTCAAACACAAAAAATCATGGCAAACCAAAAATCATCTCAAGAATATTACTGTTTATTGGTTCAAGATAATAGTAATAAAACCTATTATATTTGTTTCAAATGTAGTCAAAAACATTTGACAAACAAACCAAAAATCAGATGGGATAAATTATTAAAAATAGGAACAGCAATTATAATTACCCTATTAACCAGTTTGACTCCTGTGAATGAAGAAATCTTAGATTCCCAGACCCAAACTATCCAAATTATCAAAAATTACGCGACAATAACTAGACTGATTTGGGAATTTTATGGAAAATAAATAAACCGAAAATAATATGTAGCTTTAACCATTTCCCCACCGAAAACTTACTCAGAGATTACTTTTGATTTTTGATTTTTGACTTTTGACTTCTTCAGGAGCGTTACGCGCTCCTCAACCCATCCACAACCATGTACGGATTTCCTAACAATATAATGTGGTTAAACGATGAAAGCGTTAAAAAAGTTCCCAATCGCGTTAAAATTCAAGGAGATACAATTAACTTTGGTCAGTTACAACTATCGGGACTGCTCCTGAGTTAATTGTGCAGTTGTACTTAGGTACTTTTAAAAGTCCTAAATTGCAACCTAAGACTTAGGGAGAATAATTGTGGCCAAAAAAGACAAATTAAAAAAGTCTAATCTTCTCTACCAAAGATTAAAAGAAGCATTAGAAAATGGTAGTAAAGTCCGCATTGAAGCTGAGGAAAGTTACTATGGTTTCCCTATTACTTTAACAAAAGATTTTGTAGAAATTATGGTCTTAGTGCCACCAGATGAATATGATGAAGAAGATGATTCTTTTAAACAGGTGACATGGTTGATTCGACTTTCGTCTATTTTTGCGATCGCTTACCCTACGGAATATTGGTCAACGGCAAGATTGGAAAAATTACTGGAAGTAGGTTCAAATCAAGCTTAAATTTTTTTTAGTTAAAAAAATACAGAGGTATATTAACATTTTCCCGTTATTATCTTTGATTTAACGGGAATTGATTAAAAAACGTTAGGAAAAGCAAAAACCGGGTTTGTGCAAACAGATGTCAGTATTGTGATATCTCTAAAACAAACCCGGTTTCTTATAATTGACTTTTGGCAAAAATAGGCAACACACAAAAGATTTTTATATTTTAGCTGATAGCTGATGTAGTGACACTTCGCGTTTGCGGAGCATTCCGGAACGGAAAGTGTCACTACTAACTAAAATGATCCTATTGTGATGATCCAGGAGCAGGGGGTAACTGATATTCATTAGGATCGACTGTTCTTGCTGGAGTTGGTTTTTCCTCAGACTCAGAGGGAGTAACCGAATTCCCAGAAGTATTGCCAGCACCAGTTTGAGGTGAACCAGGTAAAGTTGCTAAAGCTACGCGATCGCCTCCCACTTCTCGCAACAAATCTAAAACTTGTACAACATCATTGTATCTTGCCTCTTTAGGAGCATACAATACAACAACCCCACTGGGATTAACCTGATTATATCTACGCACAAACTTTTCCAGTTCCACAGCATCCACAGGTTGTTGTTCAATAAAAGTTGTTCCTACCTCATTCACACTCACAAGTAACATATCTTGTGATTGAGGTTTACCCGTGCTAGCTTTTGGTAAATCAACATTAATTGCTTGCTGACGGGTTAACTGTAAAGCAGCTAAAAGAAAGAAAGTTAGAATACAAAAAATTACGTCAATTAGAGGTATTAATTCAATTCTAACTTCTTCACTAGCAAATTCTTGATTAAGTTTCATAGTTTTTTTGTTTATACCAGTTTAAAAAAAGAATGCTACAAAAAAGTGCATCTGGAACACAGATGCTGAAAAAGACCTGTTACAATTCATTTTAGACTGATATATCTATCATTTTTATTTCAATATTTACCGAAATATGGTGCTTTAAAGCCTCCCCTTTTAAGCGGATAATAAATAGAAATTTTCCTGTTCGTCAATCCTCTTCTTTTTAAGGAGAGGTAATTCTAAATTCTAAATTCTAAATTCTAAATTATTGAACTGTTCATCAATCCTCTTCTTTATTAAGGAGAGGTAATTCTAAATTCTAAATTATTGAACAATTTTTTAGTCAGTTATTATTATGCTCATCTGGAGGTAGTTCAACATCACTTTCGGGAGAAGAATCTGTTGGCTTTTTATCCTCTTCTAAAGTATCTGAAGTATTTCGAGAATTCTGCACCCATGAAGAGGAAAAATGAGCATTTTTATCTGGTGAATTGTAATGATTTAAAGATAGCTGTTGCCAATATTGTCGGTAGAGCAATTCCAACTCATTGCCAGCTTTCCGAAAAACCTTCATTTGATTAAATAACAAACTTTGAAATAATCGATAAAATACCAGACTAACAATAGCTACTACCAAACCAGCAGCCGTACTAATTAAAGCTTCACCAATACCTACTGTTACCCCGGCAGTTGAAGAAGTACCCAAGTCACCCAGGCGAATCGAACCCAAGGAACCAATCAGACCCAAAACAGTACCCAATAAGCCTAACATGGGAGCCAAAGCAATTACCCCTTCCAGCAACTTATCTCCCTTTCGCATTGAGGCCAACTCATCATCTGCAGAAGCCTCAAGTGCCAACTTAAAGACTTCTGGCTCCGGGCTTTGTAATCGTAAAGGCGCGTAGAGAAAACGACCAATAGGTTGTTTTAGGGTACGTCTCGCCATTTCTGTTGCTATACTCCAGTCTCGGCGTGCTGCCTCTAATACCCGGTTAACCGTTTGTTTTTCCTTAATTAATAGATTTGTCCAGAACCAGAGGCGATCGATTATGGTACTTAGGGACAAAATTGATAACACTAACAGAGGCCACATAGCGGGGCCTCCCTTCTGAATCAGCTCTTCAAAAGTCACAGTATATTCACTCCAGCAGTTTCTAACTGATTATTTACTTAATAATTGTCTATTTACTTTTTATTAAGTTCCTAAGAACTATCAAATTTTAATATATATAATGTAAAAGTATATATTGACAAAATTCAGGATAAATGATATTTTAAAGGGCTAGCAAATATTAATATTTCTACATATTTTTTTAGACTAGACTTAGACTTTAATCCTGGCATAAAGTTTCAGAATATTTTTAGCATTTACTTTGACGACTGGTCCAAAAGAGAATGAAATTATCAGGTGCAGACTACATAAACTAGGTTAGAAACCCATAAAATTAATATTAAGGGTGTCATTTCAGTTATCTAGTTATTAGTTAGCCTCCTGCGGAGGAACTGCCTCTTTTCCTGCGGAATGCTACGCAAACGCTTTTCATGTCGCGCAGCGAAACGTTAACAGTACCTCCTAATGAAGTAGCAGGCTTAAAATACTGAATTTCCTTTGCCCTGAAAGGGGGGTTTGAGACCTGATTTTCTGGTCAATGTTTGAATTTATAAGTTGTTAGTTAACAATATGTCCCTGATTAAAATAATTAGCTACAAAATGTGGGAATTAACATTAATTAGGAAATATTCTGGAAATAGGGGTGGGTATAGCAGAATTTAGAATTCAGAAATCAGTAGGGGTAAATGGCCATTTACCCGTACATTCTTAACTATGACTACATTTAAGAGGCGCGAGAATGTCCTAACTGCCCTAACGACTGCTATATGACTGAAAAGTTATATCACTATCCACCAAAGGAAACCTCCAAAATTGCATTATTCGGGACGAAACCCACATTTACAATTTTTAGCAAACACCATTAGAGTAATTGCAAGATGTTTATTCCCTCCATCAGTCAGGCCATTGACTATCATCCCTTTACCGCTACACCAGAAACTCCTGTAGAAGATGTAATTATCTCCATGAGTAGTACAGGTTCAAGTTGTGTGCTAATCATCGAAAAACCTTCTCCTCCTAGTGCTACAACAATAGCGGAACCAGGCGATCGCAGTGAGAATTCTAATTCTCCAGATACAAGGGTACAATCTTTAGGGCCAATCATTGGTATATTTACTGAGCGAGACCTAGTACAGTTGGCATCTATCGGCGCTCCTCTAAGTGGGTTTCCGATTGCTCAAATTATGATTAGATCCATAATAACAGCCCAACTATCGGAAATTCCAGATATTTTTGCTCTCTTCACACTACTAGAAAAACATCAAATCAACCACCTACCAATTGTTGATGACTCGGAAGAAGTTATTGGCCTAGTTACTGGCCGCAGTTTTATTTTTAATCAGCCTGATCAAGAAAACAAGAGTCAAAAAAAAATAAACCCCAGTCAAGATAAACAATTAAATAATCAAAATATTGCTGTTAATAAAGATTTAGAAGTAAAGGATAATCAAGTAAAAAGTCAAAATAATTCACAATTACCTCTAAAAATAACTTTTGATTCATGCTTAAAATTACCAGCCAAATTAATTTCAGTTAATCAGTTAGAACAAATCCATGAATCTCAAATTATTCAAGCTTCATTATCTTTATCAATTAGGCAAATCACCCAACTGATGTTTACCCATAATGTCAGTTATATTCTGATTACTGAAACCAAAGAAAACAAGTCTAAAAATCAGACTGATAGTCACCCCAAAAAACAAAATTCACAGCATCAAAAATCAACCAAAATTATCGGTATAATTAGCAGTAGAGATATAGTACAACTAGAAGCATTAAAAGTAGATTTTAATAAAACTAAAGCGGAGATAGTTTGTAACAATTTACCAATGCTAATACGCTCCCAGGCTAGCCTAGAAGTAGCTTTAGGTTTAATGAAAAAAAATTATTACCTACTACCTCTAATTGTGCAAAATTCTACAGGCAAAATCGGTAATCTTATTACTCCTACAAAAATTATTCAACAAATACTTCTAGGTAAATCATTATATCAATCACTAATTCGTTTTCATAATTATATAGAACAAACATCTATCCAACTGCATCAAGCCGATGAAAAACTTAAGCAATCTGCTATTGAACGACAAAAGTTAGAACAAAATCACTTAAAAGGACAAGAAATTGCCACCCTAGCTATTGAAGGAAATGAAGATGGAATTTGGGATTGGAATATCAAAACCAACGAAATTTTCTATTCTCCTCAATGGAAAAAGATGTTAGGTTACAAAGATGATGAAATTTCCCCGAAAATTGATGAATGGTTAAATCGAATTCATCCAGAGGATATAGATAAAGTTAGTGCTGCTGTTCAAGGACACTTAGCTAAAAATAATCCTACTTATCGAATAGAATATCGAATTAAATGCAAAGATAATCGTTTTATCTGGATTCTTGATAGGGGAAAAGCCTTATGGAAATCAGGAACACCAGTGAGAATGGTAGGCACTTTTGTTGATATTACTCAGGCAAAAGAAACAGAAATAAAACAACAGTATGAAGTAGAAAAGTATAGCCAAATAATTAATAATTTCCAAGAAATAGTTTGGCAAACTGATGCTAAGGGCAACTTAATTTTTTTAAATGATACATGGGAAAAAATTACAGGTTTTACACCTGAAAATAGCTTGGGTAAGAATTTTTTAGATTATATTCATCCAGAAGATATAGAAAATAATCCAGAAAATACAGAGTTAGCTATTATTAGTAACAAATTAGTTGCAGGTTGCTATCAATTACAGTTGTTAACTAAAAACGGAAACTATTGTCCAATAGAAATGAAGAGTACATTGGTAGTTGATAGCGAAGACAACATTACTGGTATGGTAAGCACCCTAAGTGATATTTCTGCAAATATCGCCACCCAACAACACTTACAAGCTAGTGAAAAAGCAATCAGAGAACTGTATGAAGTCACTGCAGGTGCAGATAGCTCCTTTGAAAGTAGAATAGTCGCATTACTCGAAATGGGATGCAGTCGTTTTGGTATGGAGATAGGTTTATTAGGGCAAGTTTTAGGAGAACGTTACGAAGTTATTGCAGCTCATCTACCAGAAGATTTCCTATTTGGAATAGCTAAAGGAGACGCTTTCACTCTGGAACAAACATTTGATCGGGAAGTATTGCGATACAATGAACCTCTTGTGATTGAATCAGCTAAAGATTCGCAGTGGCGACATCATCCAGCTTATACTGTGCGTCGTGTCGCATCTTATATTGGTACTAAAATTTTTGTCTCAGGAAGAGTTTATGGCACCCTTAGTTTTACCAGTCGCCTTGCCAACAATAAGTGGAGTGCAACAGATATAGAAGTTTTAAAGTTGATGGCAATTTATATTGGCGGTGAATTGTTGCGACAAGATGAAACCGAAGCTTTACAAACAAAATATCAGCACTTTTTATTACTCAAACAAATTACTCAAGAAATTCGTTCTAAGTTAGATACTAAAGAAATTGTTCAGACTACTGCTACTCAAATTGGACGAGTATTTGGAGTTAACCGTTGTTCAATTCATAGCTATGTTATTGAACCCTATCCACACCTACCTTGTGTCGCTGAATATTTGGAAGCAAACTATGAGTCAACATTGGATTTAGATATTTCTGTTACTTACAATTCTCATACAGAACAATTATTAGCAGAAGACAAAGCGATCGCCTCTCCAGATGTATTTTCAGATCCTCTATTAAAATCATCTGCACCGATGTACCGAAGGCTAAAAGTTAGGTCAATGTTGGCAATTCGTACCTCCTATCAAGGACAACCAAATGGCATTATTAATTTACATCAATGTGATTATATGCGTCAGTGGAAACAGGATGAAATAGACTTACTAGAAGAGGTGGCATCTCAGGTAGGATTAACATTGGCTCAAGCACAAATATTAGAGTCAGAAGTTACCCATAAACAAGAATTAGAAACTCATAATAAAGCTTTAGAACAAGCGCGAGAAGCAGCAGAAGTAGCTAACCGTGCGAAAAGCGAATTTTTAGCAATGATGAGTCACGAAATTCGTACCCCAATGAATGGTGTAATTGGGATGACAAGTTTATTATTAGATATGGAATTAACTCATGAACAACGAGATTTTGTAGAGACTATTCGCACCAGTGGGGATGCACTACTAACTATTATTAATGATATTCTTGACTTTACGAAAATTGAGTCTGGAAAACTAGAATTAGAACAAAGTCCTTTGGATATTAGGAGCTGTGTTGAAGAAGCCCTAGAATTATTAGCACCAAGGGCAGCACATAAAAATTTAGAACTGGCTTGTTTAATTGATGATTCAGTGCCAGGAATGATTGTGGGAGACGTGACAAGGCTACGTCAAGTCTTGGTAAACTTATTAGGAAATGCTGTTAAATTTACAGAAACAGGAGAAGTAGTTGTTTCTGTTAGTGCTAGAAAAATAGATGAACATTATCAAGAAAATAGTCTATTAGAAGAGATAAATTATGAAGAAATATCTAATTTTAAAGCTCCCGGTAAAATTACAGGAAACTATGAAATACAATTTGCTGTTAAGGATACAGGTATTGGTATTCCTCCAGACCGAATGGATCGCTTATTTAAAGCTTTTTCTCAGGTCGATGCTTCCACAAGTAGACAATATGGTGGTACAGGTTTAGGATTAGCCATTAGTCAAAGATTAAGTGAAATGATGGACGGTCAAATGTGGGTGGTTTCTCAGTCAGTAGAAATCAAGAATTTACCAGAATCCAAAAAACAAAAATCTCTGTTCAACATTGATGATAATGGCGGTATTGATAAGAAAACAAATGACATAAATATTGACAATATTTATCCAATTGAATCTATAGTAAATATTGCCGGAACTCCACCGCCTTACTTTGTTAAACCAGAAGCAGGTAGCAGAGGTTCAACCTTTAATTTTACTATTAAAGCCAAGGCAATTGCAATACCTTCCCCTGAAGAAATTGATAGTTTCTTAAAAGGCAAAACAATATTAGTTGTAGAAAGTCATCCTGTTAATCAAGAGGTAATTAAACAACAAGTTAAATCATGGGAAATGATACCTGTAATTGCTGATTCTGCTGCCAAAGCTTTAAGCTGGTTGGAAGAAAGAAGAGCTTTTGATATTGGAATTATTGCCATGAATCTTTCTGATATGGATGGATTGACATTAGCTAGAAAGATTCGGAAGTTGGAAACTGAACAAAACTCAAAACAAAATAAAAATTCTGAGTTATCTTTGCCATTAATAATGTTTACTTATATTGGCAAAGCAGAAATTTTCCGAGAACTTCAAGAGGCAAAAGTTAGTCTAGCTGGATTTTTGAATAAACCAGTCAAACAGTCTCAATTTTATAATGTTTTACTGCAAGTATTTGGCACAACAGGAGAAGGAGAACTTAACCCCAAAAGTCCTAGTTTAGGAGTAAAATATTTTCAAGACTTTAGTGACAAAAGTGGCGATCGCTCTAATCTCCGCATATTGTTAGCAGAAGATAATGTAGTTAATCAGAAAGTGGCAATACATTTACTACAGAAAATTGGTTATCGTGCAGATGTAGCGGCTAACGGAATAGAAGTTTTGGATGCTCTCAAGCGAATACCCTACGATGTGGTATTAATGGACGTGCAGATGCCTAATATGGATGGAATAGAAGCAACCCGTCAAATCTGTCAAAGATACCCAGAAGAAAAACGCCCTTGGATTATTGCTATGACAGCTAATGCGATGCAGGGCGATCGTGAAAAGTGTCTAAATGCTGGTATGGATGATTATGTAACCAAACCAATTCATCGCGAAAAATTAGCACAAGCTTTAAACAGATGTAAACCTACCCGCAACAAAAAATCACAATCTAAAACTGATTCAGCAAATGGAGTCAGTAATCATTCATCATCTGACGAGTCAGCATTAGTAAAAATAGACCCTCCCAAGAAACCAATTATTCAGAAACAGCAATTTACCAATGGTAAGGTAGAGTCAACTTCTCAGTTAGAGGAAACAATATCAGTCAAAAGTGCATTACCTATTATCCCGCCAAGCAATACGGAAACAGGTTTACAGGAATTAGTAAAAGTTGATAATTTCATGGATTTAGATACAGAAAATGTACCAGTTACTGAGGAAACTACAGTATTAGATTTAGATTTTTTAGATGATATTTTAGAAGCAAAAGACGATCAACAACCAGCCCTCGATCCTAAAATCATAGAAGACTTTCGCAATCTTTATGATGATGAACCAGATACCCTAGCTATTTTGATACAAGACTATCTTGCTGATAGCGATAAACACATGAGTACAATTAGAAAGTCTATCAAAAAACGTGATTATCCTGCATTAAAATCAGCTTCTCATACACTCAAGTCTAGTAGTGCTTTATTAGGGGCAATTAATTTTTCTGAACTATGTAAAGAGTTAGAATATATGGCTCGTGGTACGATTGAGTCTGGAGCAGATTTTAATTTAGAAAAAGCTACAGAAATACTTTCACAAACCGAAAATGAATGGGAAAAAGTTCAAGAAGAGTTAAGTCAAGAAATAAATTTATAGCGCTTTGTGCAGGCAACAGGCAAAAAGGGAAAGTGGTTTTCTAAAGTTTTTTGTAGTAAACTAAAAACTAATCTCATCCATATTAGATTTCATGGACATTATGGTTTCAGTTCTATGAAACCTTTTCCTGCTTTAGAAATCAAGCTTTTTATCCTGTACTTGGGAAAAAATTATCAGATAATAAGGAGTTTTAATGGTTGATTTCATTAGTAGTAATTTGGGCGAATCTATTGTCGGCACTTACAGCGCTTTTCAGTTGAGTAGACCACTAAATTCATTGTTAGGAGTCAGGAGTCAGGAGTCAGGAGTTAGGAGGTAGGAGGTAGGGACGTTGCATAAGGGCGTCCGTACGGAGGCACGGAGTTAGTATCATTGTGGTTTATTGATATGAAAACCGCTGTAAGGAATAGATAGTATTTTGGAGCTTGCTGGTAATGAGGCACAAGTAATTCCTTTGTTTTTCAAAGTCGAAGATTTACAAGAATTATTAGATCGAGCTCGAAGCCAACAGCCTGATGTATTTTCATCCGTAGAAATTGAGGTGGTAAATCTTGAAGGAGTTATTAATGCCTTAGAAAGAGATAACGATCCGTTTTTGGATCGCATTCTTTTTATTCCTCCTAGAGAATCTTTGGAATTTGTTGAAAATTTACAAGAATTTAACCTACTTTCTCCCCAGGAGTCTAGCTGACAACTAACTAACAGAAATATGCTCCTGAATAGCTTGATAACAATCAGAAACAGACCCTCTTTCCGTCATTACCTTCACTAACGCTTCATAAGTAGACTGATTATTTTCTAGGAAACTCCGCGCTTGCAAAGATGCCCAACTTTGTTTAAGTTTAGATTCCCCAGGACGTTTTAATTGTCTCAAAACTGCTGTAATCTTCGCCCGATCTTCTGCTCCACCCTCAGCATTACCATAAACTAAATCTTCTGCAGCAATACCCGCCATCCAAACAGTACAGTATCGATCTACAAGTTGGTCAGAAATCACACCTCTTTGTAACTGAGCAGCTAACTTTTGGTCATCAAACCTAACTCCTCCTTGAGCTGACTGACCTTGCCGAAATGCTTCCCAGGCACTCAGAGCATACCCACTAACAGGAATTTCTAATAAATAAGCTACCAAAAAATGTCCAGCTTCGTGACAAATAATCCGATCGCGTCTTTCTGAAGATGTTCCTTCTACCAAATCTACAATAATCATACTTCCCTGGCCCTGCCATCCGAGAGTATCTATAGTTGCTAATACCAATACAGAAAAAGTAGCGATCGCTGGTATGAGTGGAGATATATTAAATATTGGTCCAAGTAAACTAGACATGGTAAGAACAAAAATACCAATGGCAATAATATTAAGTGAAGTTTGTTTCATAATTAGGGAAATAGGGAAATAGGGAATAGGGAATAGGGAGTAGGGAATAGTTGCAAGTGTTAAATTTTCTGCATTACTAAGAGTAGGTTTTTAATAATCAACGCAGCTACGCACTGTTATTTTTACCCTATTTGCTCTTTTTGTGCAACAAAGCCATTATTAATTATTAATTATTAATTGTTGAACCCCTCTTCCTCAAGTGACCTCGCCTGCTCAAAAGTCTCTGAACTATGACTATCTCCTACAAACCGCCAATGCCAAGGTTCATAACTAATACCTTGAGGATTATCTCTAGGAAAGGATAACTCAAAACCATAATTACCAGCATTTTCTTGTAACCATTGGAAAGCTCTAGTATTTTCAAAACTAACTTTGAGGTGACTTCCTGGCGATCTAGCATCGCCAATGTCAATAGCGTAACCTGTATGATGTTCGCTGTAACCGGGAGGGGCACTAACCTCAGCTCTTTGAGATGTCACCTGTCCCCGCTCTGCTTTTACCTCAAAAAATAAATACTCTTGATCTGCCAAGGTTCTAAACCCCGAAAGAGGAACTAAATTAATATTTGCAGACCAAGCTGCATCTGCCATAACATTAAATTTTTCTGCTGCATTAGAACGTAGTCTGACATTTTGGTTGCCAAAAACTGGAGTCAATTCTTGCCAAGATGCTTCTTGGTAGGGCAAATGTCCGAGTATATTTTCTTGCTGCTCAATGGAAGGAGTAGGAGATGGTGAGGGTAAAGGTATTTCAATAGGAGTTGGAGATGTTTCGACTACTTTTGTTCCAATATTTTGTTTCATTTGGGCGACAAAAGAATTGTCTGTAGTTTGGTTAAATTGGAAATGCAAACCAATACTAATTATTAGAGCGATCGCCCCTATCACTAATAATTGCCAAACCTGCCATTTTTTCTGAGGCTGAAAAGGTTTCTGTTTTACACCTTCGTATTCATCTCTTACAGCTTCAGGAATATCATCTACTGGCAATTTTGCCTCGTCTGGTGTTTTTTTAAATAGACCCAGCTTATTCAAAATTTTCACCTAAAACTCCTCCAAAGAAAGTCAAAAGTCAAAAGTCAAAAGTCAAAAGTAAGAATTTAAGGTGGAATGGTTGCCCTTCTCATAGACCTACAATCAAGAAAGTCAAAAGTCAAAAGTCAAAAGTCAAAAGTCAAAAGTAAGAATTTAAGGTGGAATGGTTGCCCTTCTCACAGACCTACAACAAGGAAGTAGTAGGGATGTTCCATATAATGTCCTTCAATAATGGATAATGGATAATTGATCATGGATAATTGATAATTACCTCTCCCTAAAACGGATTTGATTGAATAAAAGGAAAATAAATTCATTGTTTCTCCACGGCGAGTGAGAGGCTTTAAACCTTAATTATTCGGTAAAGAGTAGGGGGAAAGAATTGATGAATAAGAGTTAAGATAATTGATTTTATTTTTTACTATTGGAAATGTCCGATCAATAAAACATAAAATTATCTGTATGTTTTCTGTTCCTACTTCGACCTAGTAACCTGGGCGCTATCCAGTCCACAGATTATCGTCCTTCGCTTTGCAAAGCTGATACTAAACGCGGATATAGATAGCGTAGACCTAACTGAACGCCAAAGCTAAATTCATGCTACTTTCTAATCTATAGCTTTCTAGAGTAAAGTTTGTCTTGCCAATGTTATTGGTTGGCAAATCTTTAATGGCCAGTTGTCGATTCTGTCCTTTCTACCTCATTTAGTCCATTACCATTATTATTGTCTATAACTTTTCTAGGTCTACCTGGTTTACGCTTGTGACGTTGACTAATAGACTTATCACTAGCCACAGCTAATTCTTCTGGAGTGCATTTTAAAATATCCAGAATTTCCAGGAACTTTTGGGGAGTCATTGTTGGTTCTGTACGCCCCGTCTCCCAGTTACGAACACTGGTTTCGCTGATGCCTAGTCGCTCTGCTACTTCAGCACGGGTAAGCCCCGCACGTTCTCTCAGGGCTTCCATGTCCATACCTTTAATATTTCCTCCGCCAATCATTTATAATATAGCTTTTTTTGAAAACTGATTCGATAATTTAATTAAACAACTTTATTTTAAACTCCTTAAAATAGAATTGTCTAGGTTTTTTTAAAAAAAGACTAAATTTTTTCAGGGAGTAGGGGAGTGGGGGAGTGGGGGAGTAGGAGAGATTGAAGGAATTACAGAATTATAAAAATATACGATATAAGCCGATTCTATAGAACCCCTGAAGGGATCTATCAAATTAGCTGGAGAGATGGGGAGATGGGGGGATGGGGAGATGGGGAGATGGGGGCTATTTTTATACTTTTTTCCCTATTCTCTAAACGGGAAATTCTAAGTCCTGTCTCCTGTCTCCTGTCTCCTGTCTCCT
>JBCDJM010000180.1:0-15353 GCA_038747755.1 Cyanobacteria bacterium P01_H01_bin.35 | reverse complement strand
CAAAAGTGGGCAGAAGGGAGTATGTGAACCTAACCTGGAAGTAACCTTAGTTATTAGGAGCCGTTGAAACATGAAACTCTCATGCACGGTTCTGAAACAGAGGTGAGGGGTAGCGATACCCCCATCGACTGTAACTAAATAGGGTTTGCTGAAAAAGTCTTATGGGTAAGGGAGGAGTCAGAAGTCAGGAGTAGTAGGGGCGATTTCCTACGGGATGGTACGCAAACGCCAATCGCCCGTACAGCAGAACTAGGAATTATAGAGGAGGTAAGAGGAAGAATAGTAAGAGTGATTGTTCTGTCATGGTCTACTCAAAATCCTCACTTTTTGGGCTTTATCAACCAAAAAACTGGTACTTTTTCCAGCTCCAAAATTGCTTAAACCTTTATCCGTCAATAGTTTTATATTTAATCAGCAAGCCCTAAATAGTAATAGGACAAATTTGGTTATTTGCAGTGATTAAGTTTTTTCCATAGAAGGAGCAAGTCAGGAAATGGAGAGAGGGTATAGGGGAAAAAGTTGAAAAATACTTGAATACTTCCTATCCCCATCGACAGCAAAAGTATCTTGTCAATAAAGTAACCTTTATTCTGTTTGCCAATACTGTAGTGATACACCAGATTGATACATTAATGTAGCTCAAGTTAAATAGGATTTGCTGATTAAATCTCAAAATATTGTTAAATAAACGCTTTAGCCTTTTCAGGATCTAAAAAAGTAGCAAGTTTTCAATCCCAAACCCTTGAAAAGTTAGTATTTTGGGGTCAATATGGCATAAAAATCACTTCTTAAATTATTTCCTGCTACTTTCTCTGTCTTCCCATACTTTCCACACTCCAAACCCTCCCGACACTTTACTTTTTTCCGCCAACCCTAAATATACTTGGGCAAGGAGTCAGAAAATGTCATCTTTAGATGCCGAGTTCTATAGCTTTAATAGTTGCCAAACTATAGAAGCAAGTATGTCAAGGAACGATAATAAACTTCAAAAAGAGGTTAGATTAACCCAGGGTACTTCATAGCTATACCTGTTTTAATATATTAGCTATTCAGTGCTAACGTGGCCTCTTGAGCAACCTGCTCAGATGAGTCCTTAGCCAACTGTTCTATAACTTCTTTTGCTTCTAGACCTCCTAAGCGATGTAAAGCTTGTACAAGTCTATACCGAATTTGCCAGTCACTATGGACAGCAAAGGGTTTTAGTAAAGGAATAGCTGCTGAATTTCCTAGTTCCCCTAGGGCACTAATGGCCATAGTCTGTATTAGTTCATTATCTGATTTCAGAGCATCTTCTAGTAAAAATAATGCTTTTGGTTCCCCCATTTCTCCTATTGCTGCAACTATACTAACTTTCACTAACCATTCTGGAGTGTTCTGATATACCTGTTGTAGGTCATCAAAAGCTTGGGTAATTTTTAATGCTCCTAAAGCATCTGCTGCTGCGGCTTGGACATCTGGTTCGGGATCGTTGAGCAGACAGTCACGCAATATTTCTTGAGATATTATTAAGTTTTGTTCTCCCAAGCTTGACATTTGACTCACTGCAGCGTACCTAACACGAGTATCTTGGTCTTTGATCGAAGTTTGAATTAATTCAAAAGCTTTCTTTGGTTCTATTTGACGTAATTGATTAACTCCACGCAAGCGATCGCCTAATTCTTCAGATGTTAGTAATTGCTGAATTGAATCTGGGGTAACAGTCATTTCCATAAATTGTATTGTTTTAATTTTTTGAAGCTTTCTACTCTTAAATATTGCGATTATCAATATTTCTTTTTTTACTTACAAGCATACCTTATTAGCAGTTTTAATCAATGCTCTATCTTGAGTAACTGCTCAGTATGAGGGTTAGTCTTATCGCAATGTAAATTATCATTTCTATAATTAATTATTACAGTTGTTTATTTTTGCTCCCCTACTATAAATTATGTTGAATAAGATCAAGGTTACTCAGTTGCCATAGCTCTAATAATGTCTCCACGAGTTAGTATACCAATCACTTTGCCATTTTCATCTAGCACTGGCAACCGATGAATATTACGCTCGTGCATAAGTTTAGCTGCTGCTGAAAGTAGTTGTTCTGGTGTAGTAGTTAGAGGATTTTTAGTCATTACTTCTCCAACAGTTTCTCCTAAAGCCTTATGAATTTCTTTTTCATAACGAGCTGGATTTTCTAGGAAAATAACACTATCTAGCAGCATAATATAAGGTGGAGGGGTAGCTCCACTTTCTTGCCACATTAAATCGGTTTCTGATACGATCCCAACTAACTTTCCGTTTTCATTCACTACAGGAAGACCACTAATACGTTGTTCTGCCAAAATTTTAATTGCTTCTTTCAATGGCATTTCTGGTCTAACAGAGATTGGATTGTAGCTCATAACATCTGATACAATTTTGTTTGTCATACTTACCTCTGCAATTTTTTTATGGTTAGAGTAATTATGATAGTTATAAAATAAAAATACAAGTACAAATTTTATTTTTTACTTTTTGCTTCAAGAATAATTATAAAAGTAAAGTAGAATGTAATATAGCATCCCACCTTTTATGTAAAAATACAATATATTATTGGGAATCTGGGAAAAATTGAAAATGAAATTGTCTCTGTTAATCCCTATGGATATTATGAAGGAATGACTTTTCCAAAGTTTAAAATATTTAAACCACTTAGACAGGTTAAAACAAGGAGATACCTATAAAAGTAAACCAGTGCTTCCTGCCGAAATCATCAGAGAACTAAAAGAAATGGAATTTTAAGATCATAAAGAATAAATATTAGCAGATAGTCTTTACAGAGAAAGCTAAATTCAACAATTAATAATTAATAACTACCCAATTATTAATTATTAAATAATTCTGGTTTAAAGCCGATCATTTTAAGGGTAAAAAAAGTGCTCTTGAATTTCCTGATATTCAATTCCCGTGCGGTTTTAACCAGAGGTAATTATCCATTATCCATTAATGAACTCTTCTTATAAAGAAGACGATTGCCTTTATTTTCTTGTTAATCTTTGGGATGACTTTTAGTATCCTTCTGCCTAGAGTAACAGAACAGAGTTAGTGCTGAGAGGATTTCAAAATTATAGAATAAAGCTATATTAATAATTTATTTCTGACTAATGTTAACATCTGAAGGCCAAAAACAGGAAATTAACTCTGGTGATCGCCATGTATTTGTTTGCCAGAATCAATCCTGTCTGCGCCACAACTCTCAAGAAGTCCTCAACACCTTTAAAGCTGAGACAGAAAATTTGGTTGATGTTAATGTTGAGGCCAGTGGTTGTCTCGGGCAATGTAGCACTGGCCCTACTGTACGAGTTATCCCGGATGAAATTTGGTATTATCGAGTCAAACCTAATAATGTCCCATTAATAGTTTTACAACATCTTAAGGGCAATAAACCTGTGGATGATATGCTGAATCCTAGAATGCATCCTCGTTTTTACTGATCGACAAATATATAGAACCCCTGAAGGTATCTATTTATTTACTTTAAAGATAGAGATATGGAAAGATGAGGGCTTAGATTCTACCTTTTTCTCCTATTCTATATTCTCTAATTCCTGACTCCTAAGCCAAAACCCACATCTTTACAAAGATACCAAATGGCTTCTATAAAACCACACTCCATATCCTAAAACTTTTTAACTGTCGCCGAGAAAACCCATTCCTGAATTAATTTATTAACTTGCTCAGGAACTTCGTCATGGGGACAATGACCTGCTTTTAAGAAGTATTCTGTTAATTGAGGATAATATTTGCGAAATTGGGCACTTCTGGTTTGGCTTTTCATCCAAGGGTCAGCTTCTCCCCAAAGTGTAAGTAAGGGACAGTTTAACTGACTTAACAAGAAATCAACTTTCTGGCCAGATGGTGTCTTAAACATAGAAGCAAAGACTTTAGCTGCACCAGGGTCGCAAGAAGGTCGATATATATCTTCTATTAATTGCTCTGTAATGGCGCTTTGATCTAAATAAACTTTCTGTAGTGTTTTTCTAATAGTGCTACGTCGTCGCGTCCATTGAAATAATAAAAAACTAGGTAAGTCTTGCAAAATAAACCACTTTGTGCTTTGAGAAATAACTTTTCTCCACAACGGAGGTTTAGGAGTAGATTGAGATTCAGTAAATGGTCCGGCACTGTTAATCAGTATTAAACCTGCTGCAGAAATTGGATATTGAGCTGCTACACATAATCCTGTATAGCCTCCAAGAGAATTTCCTGCTAACACTACCGATCTACCAATGACTTTGGTAATAAAGTCATTGATCTGTTCTTGCCATAGCTCACCACTATATTGCCAGTTTGGTTTGCTTGAACGTCCAAATCCTAGTAAGTCAATAGCCCAAACTTGAAAAAACTTGCTGAGACTTGCAATATTTTTGCGCCAATGGTCTGTGGATGCTCCAAAGCCATGTATTAATAGCAAGGGTGGGTTTAGTTGTTCAGGCTTACCTGAACATAAGTAGTAGATTTGCTGATCCCGCCATTGCCAATAACTACCAGGAACTGTAGCTGTTGTAAGCACCGATTTAGTTAACATATATTAAATACTGTAAACATTTATTAAATTACATTAAATACTATATCAGACATTAAATGGGATCGAATTATCTTAATTCCCAGAATGTTTATCATCAATGATCCCAATAAAAATATAAGGAATCAGGATACAGAAGTCAAAATCAATCTTTGTCTTTGGATTCATATAGAATCCGGGTAATTAGTTATCGTATAGCTGAGGAGTCAGGAGTCAGGAAATCGCCCGTACAGAAGAAAGAAAGGATTATGGAGCATGAATTTTTCAATTGGTATTCATGCTTAACATCTGTATTAAAATGAAGTAATTTTGCGATTACTTGTATAACCGGATTTTATATCAAACCCAACTAATTGTAGATATGGCAAGCATATGTCGGGATATTTGACCGCCCATAACCTCCAGTGAGGAGCTATCTTAACTTAGATCCCAAATGGGATCTATTAAAAAGAGATGAGAAGATTAGAAGTATTTTTCAACCTTTTGGCTATATTTGCTCTCCCTACCTCCTAAATCCTACTCAAAAATTTAAGATATTCAATGGGTTACATATATATATCCACCTATCTTCTTTTCTGACTACTGACTTAGTTCTCCAAAGTTCCTAGTCGTTAACCCAGGATATTCTTCAGCAAAAGGATATTCATAAAACGGCGTTGGTAATTGGTGCGATGATTTTCTACAAGGAGTGATACCCATCACTTACTCCGGTTAAATATTTTAGAGGTATTAGAAACAGATTACTGTTAAAGTTTCATCTCTATGATTGACCAATGCCCACAAAAACCTAGGCAAAAAAATTAACCTAGCCAGACTGGTATATTCTTGAGGGTAAAAATATACCAGTCGCCATTACTGGCACAGACCTTTTTTCTCTTATTAAATATAGTCCGTGCTGCCAATTTAACTTCTTACTTCTGACTTTAGCTATATGAAAGCTCTACAGGTTTTAGGAAAATAGCTCAATAGACTTAAAATGCCTCAAATTCTAGATAGATAAATAAACAGGCTAATTTAGATTTCAAGCCTTTACTATATAATCTTTTGATGCTATTTTAATAATATTTTAGCTCAAATCCCAAGAGTAGATATTATACCATGTCCGGTTGAATAGTTATAAATAACGAGGCAGGAGTGTGGGGAGTGTGGGGAGTGTGGGGAGTGTGGGGAGTGTGTGAAGTGTGGGAAGTGTGGGAAGATTTGGTAATGGTTGAAGATGGAACTTTTTTTTATCACGCTCTTATCCGGACATGATATTAGATCGTCCAAGTAGAACATCTCCAAGAATTTGCACTAATTTTACTTAGGTACTTTATTTTTATTAAGAGTTTTGATACTATAGGAAATATGAGGGCAGCGATGCTCATTCTAACTAAAGCTTTTTGAACTGTAGAGGAGGTTCACAACTCTTCATAAAAGTAGTTGTTGACTATGCCCCATACAAAGCCTAGGGAGTTTTTTTAAGTGATTGCTATATCATCACGTCCACGTCAAATAGGTCAAAATTGGGTAACAATTAGCTTCGCTTCTACCCTCTATTTGTGTCCGATCCTCGATCTGCTACTGGCTGATGTTCCTAAACACTGGCATCCAGAACTGCGATTAGGATTACAAGAGGCGTTAGTAAATGCGACAAAGCATGGGAATAATTTAGACCCCAATAAAACAGTTTTAGTCCGTTTTTCAATTGTCAAAGACCACTACTGGTGGGTGATATCAGATCAAGGTGATGGTTTTAAACCACCTTGTAGACCCAACCAAAATAACCAAAAAATTGCAGATGATGATCCGGGAAACTACACAGATTGTGACGATGAAAGAGAATGTGGTCGAGGAATATATATTATCTACCAAGTTTTCGATTATATTGAATGGAATTCTAAGGGCACAGAGTTAATGCTATGCAAAAAGGTAAGGAATAACTCTAGATTGCCCTTAGTGCGATGAATAATTAATTTAACTTAAACTAATTAATTAATTCTTCTGAGAACCATGAGTGGGACATGGGGGTGCTGATATCGATCGATCTAACCAGTTAATGGCTTGGTTTAGGCGTGCGATCGCTTCAGTGGGTTGACCCTGAATCAGAAAAACTAAGGCAGCTACAGTTAGCTCTAATGCACGAACTTGGCGATTAGATTTGAGTCGATGCCAGTCTCTTTCTGGTATAGCCAGTCTTTCGGCTAAAGCTTGGGCTAGTTCTAGTGTCGTATATTCCTCTAAATTTCTATGATTAGAAGTCTCTACTTTGTTAACTATATTTGCAGGAGTTGAGTTAGACTTGAGCATATCTACCTAGATAATGTTTTCGAGTGAACTTACTATACTTAAGTATGCCAGCATGAATCCTTCTCCAGAACATTCTCCCAAAAAATTAAATGATGAGTGTTCAAATTATGCCCCACTTACTCAGGAATTAGAAGTTTCAGAGATGGAGCTGGGACAAGCATTGGCTGATGTAGAACTTACCCTTACTGGTGTAAAGGAACGTTATTCTCAAATTCAGTATTACCAGAAGCGCAAAGAAGAACTTCAGCATCGTTTAGAAGAAGTGCGACCGGAAGTACGTCGCCAAAAAACTCATAAATTGCGAGAAGAGTTACAACAGATACAGACAGAATTGGAAACAATAGAATTAAAGCTAGAAAGCAGTTTATTGGGTTGGAATACCATAAAAGAACCATTTTGGCAAGCTGTGAGATTTGGAGGTTTAGGAATTGTGATAGGTTGGCTATTAAAATCTTGTATTGGTTGAATTTACCTTTTTTGTCTGGAAATCTCTGTTGTGATAGATGACAGTATCTTTTAATTTGTTGACGAACTCAACCGTTATAGCGAGATGATTTACTATTACTTGCTAAAGCTTGAAAACATAGACTATCCTAGGTAAATATATAGGAAAGTTGAGGATATGAAATAATAATTAATTTTCATAAAGACTAGGAGTCAGAGTAAAAACAAGTACAGTGTTGGGATAACACTGAAAAGTTAAAAGAAAAACTCACAATTTCCAATCATCCTAAACACAAGTCGATTTAGCTGTAGCAAGAAGATTAAAATCTCACTCCACCAAAAGATAAAGTTGTGCTATATTAGTTATAGTCTAACCATATTTAAGCCGAACATTTTTATAGGATTGCCTGGCTGTCACAGGTTTAAACTGAGTATCGACAAACTGTACTGGATAATAGGTTTCAATCCACAAATGAGCTCCACAAGGTAAAGGTTTATAAGGTTTATAAACTATACGACACGGACCATGTATTTCCATTTGATAACCCATATCATTCTGATTTGTCTGCTTCAAGGAGATTACTGGTATCAATTGATCGGGAGTCATTTGAGGATCGTTTTTAATTCGGTCGCTATTAGCTCGAATTTTGTGTTGATTAACATGAATCTTGGTTGGATTCTTTCGTCGCCTTTTACACCATAAACCTTCGGGACCTCTAGCCCCTGGCATCACAACAGGCATTTTCATTTTGCCATAGAGAGGAATTTGCCAAAATCCTTTGTGTTTGTAAGCCCCTTTAATTCTACCTTGAGAAAGTAGAACTCTAACTCGTTGACAACAAATACCTAATAAAAAAGCTGCTTCTCTAGTTCCGATATAAGTCATTTATACTATAGCGCTATAGTTTTAAATATACAATTAATAATAACGATATATAAAAAATTATAACTATAAGCTCAAGAAAGTATGTAGCGGTTGTTACATAAAATTCCAAAACTCATATAACCTATACAAATTAGGTTAAGTGAAATAAATTTAGCAAAAATATATGTGTTTCTGAGCTAGCTAAAAAGTAAGGTCTGATTAATTCACAGGTTAAGACTATATTGAATGATTTAGGAGATATACTTTGTGAAAGTATGGATAGGATTAAATAAATGACTAAGCAACGAATTGCAGAAATATTAAGAAGCGGTAAACCTGATACCAAAGTAACAATTCAAGGGTGGGTACGCACTAAACGAGAGTTGAAAGAATTTGCTTTTGTAGAAGTTAATGACGGTTCATGTTTGGCTAACCTACAAGTAGTATTAAATCCCGATCTACCAAATTATCAGGAAAGTTTGCAGCAGATGAATACTGGTGCTTCGGTAGAAGTGACTGGTATTTTGGTAGAGTCGCCAGCAAAGGGGCAAAGAATTGAACTGAAGGCAGAAAGTGTTACTGCTTATGGTGATGCCGATCCTGAAACATATCCTTTGCAGAAAAAACGTCACTCTTTTGAGTTTCTCCGCACTATTGCACATTTGCGAGGGCGGACTAATACTTATGGAGCGGTTTTTCGGGTGAGAAATGCTTGTGCTAATGCTGTTCATCAATTTTTTCAAGAACGAGGTTTTTTGTGGGTTCATACTCCTATTATTACTGCTAGTGACTGTGAGGGTGCAGGGGAAATGTTTACTGTTACTAATTTTGATTTAAAGAAAGTTCCTCTCACAGAAAAACAAGATATTGATTTTAGTCAAGACTTTTTTGGAAAGTCGGCTTTTCTGACAGTTAGTGGGCAGTTAGAAGCGGAAATTCTGGCAACTGCTTTTAGTAATGTTTATACGTTTGGTCCGACTTTTCGAGCCGAAAATTCTAATACTTCTCGACATTTAGCTGAGTTTTGGATGATTGAACCGGAGATGGCTTTTTGTGATTTGGAAGGGGATATGGATTTGGCTGAGGAATTTTTGAAATATATTTTTAAGTCTGTTTTGGAAAGTTGCCGGGAGGATATGGAATTTTTCAATCAACGGATTGATAAAACTCTTTTGGAAACGGCGGATACGATTATTAATAATAATTTTGAAAGGATTACTTATACAGAAGCTGTTTCTTTATTGGAAAAGACGGATAAAAAGTTTGAATATCCGGTAGAATGGGGTTTGGATTTACAATCGGAACATGAACGTTATTTGTGTGAGGAGTTGTTTAAAAAACCTGTGATTGTGACTGATTATCCGGCAAAAATTAAGGCTTTTTATATGCGGTTAAGTGATGATAATAAGACGGTTAGGGCAATGGATGTTTTGGTGCCGAAAGTAGGAGAAATTATTGGTGGTTCTCAGAGGGAAGAACGTTTGGATATTTTGGAAAAAAGGATAGATGAACAGGAGATGAATAAAGAGGAATTATGGTGGTATTTGGATTTGCGTAGGTATGGTACGGTGCCTCATGCGGGGTTTGGTTTGGGATTTGAAAGAGTGGTGCAGTTTATGACAGGAATGGGGAATATTCGAGATGTGATTCCTTTTCCAAGAGCGCCTTTAACTGTGGATTTTTAATAAAAATTTGGTAGTCCATCAGGAAAGTGTGGGATAGGTAATCAGATCATTTGAGTTCCAAGGAGCGATATGG
This sequence comes from Cyanobacteria bacterium P01_H01_bin.35, assembly GCA_038747755.1. Taxonomy (GTDB): domain Bacteria; phylum Cyanobacteriota; class Cyanobacteriia; order Cyanobacteriales; family Microcoleaceae; genus Trichodesmium. The sequence goes on along the minus strand of JBCDJM010000180.1, from coordinate 5,454 downwards.
CTAACGCCACGCTCCGCAAACGCTAATCCAGCTCTTTGGGTTACTGAATTATAGATGAAAACAAAATCTTAAATAAATATTCACACTCCGATACTTGCTCAAAAAATAGTATAGAAGTCCTAAGCGTATCTCCATAAAATAGCTGATCAGGAGAAATAATTGATAAAAAATGGGTAATAATTGATTTGATGATTGAATTTTGGGATATATCTAATACCATTTCTCAAAAATGTTGCAATATTTGTTTGGATGGCGGAGGGATGTTGCATAACAAAAATGCGAACGCCCCTACCCCCATTCCCCTGCTCTCAATCTATAATTTTAAATAGCTCCCTTCAGGGGTTCTATATTTTCAGGGAAGTTGATCTCAAACAGTAACACACGCAATGTCTTTGCACTCAAAACCAATTCCACCTGTTCCCCCGATAACAGCACAAGTTGCTCATGCTGCATTCCCCAAAGGCCATATCTATATACAAATTCGAGATACTCTAGGAACTATTTACTATAGATGAAGACTTTGCTGATTTGTTTTCACTCAAAGGTAAACCTGCACTCGCACCTTGCCAATTAGCCTTAATCTGTATTATGTAGTACATGGAAAATTTATCAGATGGCCAAGTAGCAGAAGCAGTGAGAGGACGAATTGATTGGAAATATCTGCTTTCGTTACCATTAGATGATGATGGATTTGATTTTTCCATCTTGAGTGAATTTCGTACTCGCTTGCTTGAAGGAGGAAAAGAATAACTGTTATTAGAACGAATATTAGAAGAATTGGCATCCAGAGGATTACTCAAAGGAAAAAACAGACAAAGAACTGATTCTCTAGCAGCAATTCGTCCTTTATATAGTATATTTGCCTAAGTCCTGCCCTGGTTTAGTTTGAGCATTTATAAATGTCCGCACCCTATTTGCATAGTGCTATATACTAAAAAAAGTTAGTATCGCAATATTTTTTGCAACTGATATTATTTCCTTCTTTCCTAGATAAATAAACCCATCCAATTATGCAGGTCGATTGCAGTGGGAAATTTAATCTTACTATCAGGATTGCTAGCATCGTGATTAAGGATGTTTTTAGTTAACCACAAGCCCCAATTATAAACATGACGCGCTACACTAGCGTGTTTAGCCAGTAGTGTTTTTTGCTGATTATTTGAGTGCAGTTCAGTTTTGAATCCTAGTAGGATAAAATAAAATATAGATAACCACATATCGTACCAGATAATCTATGATTATGTCAAGCTGTTAATTACCCTTATTTCTTATTCTTGAGTAACAATATGAAACCAGAAAAAATTGCTCCTGGATTAATAAACGCCTTGGAACAGTATCAACAACAAGGTGAAAAAGGTCTCAACCTGCATCTGCGGTCGTTAGGTATTATTAACGATCCCAAAACTGCCAAACCAGCTATAGCATCAGTATTTATCCGTTGTGCCGAAAATGCTAATCTCGATCGCCTCAAAGAATATGGAGTAAGAGTCAAACAGTCTAGAGGTAAAATTCGCACAGCATTTGTTCCCCTAAAAAACATAGGACGTTTATCCGAAGAATCAGCGATCGCCCGTATTACTCCCTCCCGTTACCTGAAACCTCTATTAGATGTAGCTAAAACCACTATCGGTTTGCCTAATTTTCAGAGACAAACTAATTTAACTGGCAAAGGAGTCATCATTGGCATCATCGATAGCGGTATCGATACTACCCACCCCGCCTTTACTAATAGAATTTTGCGGATATGGGATCATACCCTCCCTAATGATGGGAATACCCAATATCCGGAAGGTTTAGAACTAATTGGCGACTTACCCAAGGGAATATTAGCAATGTCTCGCGACCAGACTGGTCATGGTACTCATATTGCTGGCATTGCAGCAGGTAATCATCATGCTTTCCCTGGTGTAGCCCCCAAAGCAGACTTAGTAATAGTTAAAGCTGGGTTGAATACATATATTGCCGATGCGATAGACTATATATTTCGGGTGGCAGATGAACTGCAACGACCAGCAGTAGTCAATCTGAGTTTAGGAGACCACTACAACGCCCATGATGGTAGCGATCCTTTATCTAGTTTCATAGATCAAGAATCTGGTCCAGGCAGAATAGTCTGTTGTGCGGCAGGCAATGAGGGAAACGTTGATATCCATGCAGAAACTATTGTAGAAGAAAATAAACAAGCTTGCCTCCGTTTCCTCATACCCGCTTCCATCTGTTCAGCTCCTCACAGATGGCGAGCAGAATTAAATGGTTGGTACGCCAGGAACGATAATATTGAAGTGGCAGTGCAATCTCCGGAGGGAAGTCGCACTCATTTTCAGAGTATCGGTGACAATGGTTATTCCCAACAAACATATCATTTATCAGGAGCGAAGGTACAAATTATTATGTACGGTCCGGAAAATACAGACAATGGGGAACATTGGTTTAACATTGAAATTAGTCACGACCCTACTTCTGTGTCGATCGCTTCTGGAAATAGCGGAACTTGGCGACTTTTGTTAAATGGGGTTACTATCAACAATGGTAGGGTTAATATCTGGAGTGGGGAGAATAAAAAGGGATTTGATGTCATATTTACAGGAGGTAGCGTACAAGATTTTATCAAAATTGGTTCTCCTGGTGCAGCAGGAAGAGCAATTACGGTGGGTTCCTACACGGCACGACTATCCTGGCAAGATGTGGAGAAAAATTGGCAAAAGGTGGGATTGGATTTAGATACAATTTCAGAATTTAGTAGTCCAGGTCCGTTGCGTAATGGCATTCAGAAACCAGATGTAGTTGCACCGGGAGCGATGATAGTTTCTGCTTTGTCTTCTACTTCTAATTGTTCCTCAATGATGCAAGTTGACGAGTTTCATCGAGTGATGGCAGGTACGAGTATGGCAGCACCTTTTATTACTGGGTTGGTAGCTTTGCTATTGGAGAGGGAACCGGAGTTAACACCTGAAGAAATTAAGCAACGTTTGCGCTCATCTAGTTCCATCCCAGGAAAACCTGCTGGCAGTTTCGACCCGAAATGGGGTTTTGGTTTGATTAATGCTGAAAAATTATTAGATTAGGGAGTAGGGAGTAGGGAGTAGGGAGTAGGGAAGAGGGGGAAGTGTGGGAAGAGGGGGAAGTTCGCGATGACAGAAATACTTTATTTTGCGTAAGTCCTGATTATAACATTGACTGATATTTATGATGAAGTTTTGAGTGGATAATAAGTTGTTGTTTGTAGTAGAGCTTTAACCCTATGTATTGTTCGAGCTAAAGCACTACCGGAGTTAACACCTGAAGAAATTAAGCAACGTTTGTGTTCATTTAGTTCGATCCCAGGAAAACCTGCTGGCAGTTTCGACCCGAAATGGGGTTTTGGTCTGATTAATGCTGAGAAATTATTATATAGCAATCAGGAATGATTTATGAGATATTTAAGAACAATTCAGATCGATTAAAATCCTTTTTTCTGACTCCTGACTCCTGATATCCCCTCCTGGGAGGGGTTAGGGGTGGGTTGACTCCTAATTACCACTAAAATCTTACAACTGAAATATGATTGCTATATTAGGGAATAGGGAATAAAAATATTGAGGAAACCTAACCTATTAATACTAGGATTAGTTGATTAAGAAGAAAATGATAAACATCCGAAATTTTACTGAGAAATAGCTTAAAAATTAAATAGATTTTTTTTACTTAGTAATAATCAAGAAATAATATAGAAATAATATTATATTCTTAGATTATATTATGAGAGGCTGTTTGTAAACAATTGCGAAATATTAGTAGCGATATAGCTGCCGCTAGGCTCCGCCTTTCATGTCGCGTAGCGAAACGCTAAGCGTTTGAGCATTAAACGAATCATTGAAATATGAATGAAGGCTTCGCGCTTTGTGAGAATTTTCTTCATAATATGCAACAAAGTCTTAAGATTATGCCCGATCCCAAGTAAAAGTTCTTTCCACTACCTAACCTCTGGGTAAAGTTATTACAGTTAAAGGCAGATACAGCAGTTTCCAAAGCTATGAGGTAGATATATTAAGGGTTTGAGGGAGTAGGGGAGTAGGGGAGTAAGGGAACAAGCCAAAAATATTTACCCCATCAAAGGTCCAGTTATTGGACCTCATAACAACGGGAAACGCTTTAACTTTACTTTACAAAACTTTACAAATAGTTTCTTATATATTCATATATAATCTCATATATAATCTAATTAAATGATTGACAATATTAATCTCAGGAGTATAACTCATGGTTTCACAGCTAGAACTAACAGCTTCAAAAAATCGGAATGAGTATAAGAGTCCCTTCGAGAAGTGGGATGAAATAAGTTGGATTAGAAACAGACCAATTAGAGAAGGAATAATTACTGGACTACCATTTTCTCCAGACTTAGTACCCCTTGCAAATCATCCTGAAATTGCTAAAAATCCTGATAGTTGGATGAAAGCTTTAGCTTATCAACTATTAGGACATCTCAGATTTACAAGTATACTTGAACTGAGTCATGTTAATCCTGTCACTGCTGGGTTAGCAGAAGGACGTGCCCCATTTAGAATAACTTATCAACAACAAAGTGATGCCCTGAGAATTTACTGTGATGAAGGAGGTCACGCATTATTTACAGAACATCTTGCTAAACAAGTAAGAGAAACTTACGGAATAGATCAATCTATGATTGGTCGCCCCAGGTTTGAAATAGAACTTGAAAAAATTTTGGAAGATAATAAAACACAACTTTCTCCTGATTTAATCAAGTTATTTTTTGTAGCTATTTCCGAAACTCTAATTACTAAAGTTTTGCATAGTTTGCCTCACGATCCAGAAGTCGATCCATTAGTAAGAAAAGTTATCGGCGATCATGCTGCTGATGAAGGACGACATAATATTTATTACCGTACTCTTTTTCCAATAATCTGGGATAGTTTACCTTGTTATCATCAAGAAGAAGTAGGGAAGATTTTACCAAGACTTCTTTGTGCTTTCGTGGGTCCTGACTTAGAATTTGAATACAGAGTTCTCCGTCAACTTGGTTATAATTCGGAGGATGCCAGGGGTATCTTAGAAGACATTCACCCCGTTACTAAAACATGTGAAAGTGCTAGGAAAGCAGCAGCTCCTAGTTTAAAAATGTTTGATGAAGCAGGAGTTTTTAATATTGCTGTAGTTGAGCAAACTTTTGCCGATCATAGTTATTTAGTCGAAAAAAATTAGAGGAATTTATAGGTGTGGTTCATTCATGGATAATGGATAATTACCTAGGGTTTTAACCGTTACGGAATTGAATATAAGGAAATATTATTTCTTCTCTTGGTCGATTAGATATGGCGTTTCGGCTCAGAGCCGACATGAAAAGCGGAGCGGCTCTGTCAAGAGCGGGAAAACTCCCCATCCCATCCTACGGACTGCTCCGCAAACGACCGCTTTTTTCCCCTTAAAAGGGGAGGCTTTTAACCTGAATTATTT
>JBCDJM010000179.1:0-15479 GCA_038747755.1 Cyanobacteria bacterium P01_H01_bin.35 | reverse complement strand
TTTGAGGAGAATAATTGCAGAAAAATTGAGGGATAAAATATTCGACTAACTCCTCGATCATTCCCCATTTCTCCTGTCTCCTGTCTCCTGTCTCCTGTCTCCTCCTCTCACTCATAAGACTTTTTCAGCAAACTCTAATTAGAGAGAGTTTTCATTATCCATTATTAATTAATGAGAAGGGCATATTTTTTATTTTATAGCGCTATGCTCTAGGGAATAGGGAATAGTAAACTGTCAAAGAGTTTGAGGATTTAGAAATGTCCTAACCTTAATGTGTAGCGTTATAGTAGTTAAAATAATTCCTTCTGACTTTCTCTGGGGTGAGCACCACTTCCTATACCATTAACCATCCAAAACTATATCTCTAACCAGAAATTATCCACTAGATCGCTGTGAGCGATCGCCTGGAATTAATTATTATTTTCTGAAGCTTAAAAATAATATATTAGTTAAAGAGAGCAATCAGGCTACATCCCTGAAAAAAAGGTGATAGTATATAATACTATAGGAGTGTTTCGTACCTATACATGACTTTTTATTCAATTAGGCAAAACTGTCCGGATATAAGGAAGGAAGGAAGGAAGAAATAATAAATATTGAAAAAAAGATAAAATTCAGAGACGTCACTCTTAGGGTAAATTCTTTTGTTCACCTTCCGATACTTCCCACACTCACCCTAAGCAAAATCAAACGGGCAAATCTTTTCGTGGCTTAAACCTCTCAATCTCTCGTAACTTCTTATAAATATCCAACTCCTCCTGACTAGGCTCCTTCGGAGTAACAATCTTAATCTCCACCAACTGGTCTCCACGCTCACCCCTCCCATCAGGATACCCCTTACTAGCAAGTCGTAAACGTTGACCAGAAACAACCCCCCCTGGCAACTTCATCTTCACCCAACCATCCAAAGTCGGAACCTCAATATCCCCACCCAAAACAGCCTCCACAGGAGTAATAGGCAACTCACAAAAAATATCTGCCCCCTCCAACTGATAAAAACCATGAGGAGCAACCGTAATCTTCAGATACAAATCTCCCCCACCTTGACCTTGATTTTTCAGACGAATTCTTTGATCACTAATCATAGCTGCCGGCATATTTACCTCTATTGATCGCCCATCTTCCAAGCGTATTTTCTCAATCCCTCCCACATAAGCCTTTTCCAAAGGCAAAGTCAATCTGGCCTCAATATCCTTTTTTGGTTCCCGTTCCGTTGCCTTATAAACAGCCTTTTTCTGACCAGGACGATAGACACTTGATGGCTGAGTTCTTGGCTTTGTTGCCGTAGCCGGAGTCCTAACTTCCCTTCGCCGACCCAACAATTGGTCTACAAAAGTATTAAAATCTGAAAAATCACTAACATCAACATCCTTGTCTGACTTACCTCCATTCCCAGAAAGATTATCTCCCCAATTTCTAAAATCAGGAACCCGCACCCCCATCCTACTAGCAATTCCCTTCGGTTTCCAATATCGAATAAACTTATCGTACTCTACCCGTTTCTCTACATCTGATAAAATATCGTAGGCTTCATTAATATCTTTAAATTTTTCTTCTGCCTCTTTACTGCCTGGATTTACATCTGGATGAAATTGTCGCGCCAGTCTCCTATATGCTTTCTTAATTTCATCGACTGAAGCATCTTTAGAAACATCTAGAATCTGATAATAATTCCGAAAGTTTTGCATCTACTAATTTAAACTTATAAATAGTTTGAACTATAAACTATAAATATTTTATCTGATTCCTTCAACCAAAATGGTAACAGATGTTAGAGTTCTCTGTTGAATAGCCAAAATACAGCAATTACAGCACTACGCAAATATCTTAAATATTATTGGTTAATCCTGTTTGCGGAGCATTTCAGTAGGAACTACTCACTCAGAGATTACTGTTTGATTTTGAATTTTAAATTACCTATAGGACTATAGCAATTCAGTTAGGAATTTCTAAAGTTATAGTCACACTAAAAATTTAACTTCTTAATTCTCAATTCTCAATTCCTATAGGGCTATACCAATCAATTTAGTTAGGAATTTCTCAAATTATAGTCACATCAAAAATTTAACTTCTGAATTATGAACTCTCAATGCCTAATTCTAAATTTTAAATTTCTATAGGGCTATACCAATCAATTTAGTTAGGAGTTTCTCAAATTATAGTCACATCAAGAATTTAAAAGTTAAATTCTAAATTCTAAATTCTAAATTCTAAATTAGTTATAGCCAATCATCATCATCATCATCCCAATCCTTACTTTGATAATAACGAGTAGGGCGGTTAGAACTAACTCGACGTTCAGGAGGACGACTATAACCCCTACTTTCATAATCATAACGCTCCCTAGGTTTACGATCGTCCCCAGATATCGTCCGGCGCACAGAACCAAAGAAATCATCATCACCTTCTTCGGAGGTGTAAATTGAAATCTCACGTTTCAAATCGTAGAGAGCATCTTGTAAATCAACCCCCACCTGATCTATACCCCGCTCATCATCCTGTTCCAAACTATCCCGCAGTTCCCGAATCAACATCTCAATTCGTTGACGACTTCTAGCTGCAAACTGCATCCCATAATCCAAGGCCACCTCTCGCAGTTGTCGTTCCGCCTGAAAGGCCAAAGCCTCAGCCCGGTTACGCTTATCTACCCGCTCCCGTTTAAGTCGGTCTGCTTCAGCAAATTTCTCCGCATCCCGAATCATCTGACTAATTTCCTGCTGACTTAAAGTAGAAGACCCTTGAATAGTAATACTTTGAGACCTACCAGTAGTTTTATCCATTGCCGTAACCTGCAAAATACCATTGGCATCAACATCAAAAGCTACTTGCACTTGAGGTACACCCCGTGGTGCAGGAGGAATACCAGTAAGCTTAAATTTTCCGAGAGACTTATTATCCGCAGCTATTTCTCGTTCTCCCTGAATAACATGAATCTCAACTAAAGTCTGATTATTTTCAGAAGTAGAAAAAATATCAGAACGTCGGACTGGGATAGTAGTATTCCGAGGAATGAGTTTTTTCATCACTCCTCCAATAGTTTCTAAGCCCACAGACAATGGAGTAACATCCAAAAGTAACACATCTCGGACATCCCCTCCTAAAATACCAGCCTGAATAGCAGCCCCTACTGCCACAACTTCATCAGGGTTAACCCCCTGGTTTGGTTCTCTATCTATCAGAGAGTAAACTAAATCTTGAACGAAAGGAATCCGAGTTGAACCACCGACTAATACTACCTCATCAATCATAGAGGGACTAATACCAGCATCTTTGAAAGCCATTTTTACAGGACGTCGGATTCTCGGAATTAAATCTCCACAAAGTCCTTCAAATTGGGATCTAGTTAGTCTAGTTTCCAGATGTTTAGGACCATCTTCTGTGGCAGTAATAAAGGGGAGGTTAATTTCTGTCACCCCAACCCCAGATAATTCAATTTTCGCTTTTTCTGCAGCTTCAGTCAGCCTTTGTAGAGCTTGACGATCGCTCCTCAAGTCTATTTCTTCTGCTTCTAAAAATTGTTCGGCTAACCAGTCTACTATTCTTTGATCAAAATCGTTACCCCCTAGTTGGGTATCACCACTGGTAGCCTTAACTTCAAATACTCCATCTCCCACTTCTAAGATTGAAACATCAAATGTACCTCCACCCAAGTCAAATACCAAAATTACCTGATTTTCTGTATTTTCTAATCCATAAGCCAGAGATGCTGCCGTTGGTTCATTCAGAATACGTTTAACTTCTAGGCCCGCAATAGTCCCCGCATCACGAGTAGCTTGTCTTTGGGAATCATTAAAATAAGCTGGTACGGTAATTACTGCTCCCGTTACTTCTTCTCCCAGATAGCGACTTGCTTCATCTGCTAGTTTCCGCAGTATCATAGCTGAGACTTCTTCTGGAGCAAAATCTCGTTTCATTCGAGGACATTTGATTTTAACGTTGCCGAATTCATCCCGACGAATGGTATAAGGAACGCGCTTTGACTCTGGGGATAGTTCAGAGTATTTGCGTCCAATGTATCGTTTGACTCCGTAGAAGGTGTTCTGGGGATTCAGAACTGTTTGCCTTCTGGCCATTTGTCCCACTATTCGTTCTCCTTCCTTGGTAAAGCCAACTACAGATGGTGTTGTCCGCATTCCTTCTGAATTAGCTATCACGATTGGTTTTCCGCCTTCCATGACGGATACTACGGAGTTTGTTGTACCCAGGTCTATGCCGACTACTTTGCCCATGCCTTAGTTTATTTTTTCTGTCCTTTTATTAATTATTTTATCGTGTCAAATTCTTTGGTCTTTTGAGGATTGCCTCACTATCTAATCTAGATTAAAGGTTTTGTTGTGATAGGTAAGAAATTTTTGATGGAGGATTTAAAAATTTTAAGTAGTTATGCAAAATTAATTAGATATAAAATTTATATCAAAAGCTTGTTTAGGAAGGAATAGATGTACAAATAATTTTGCCTAGTGCCGCTACGCGGAAGTCAAAATTCAAAATTCATGCATTATTGATTGGTAAGGCTTTGAGAATTTTGTAACTGGTTAGTTATTTCTGCCATTCTGCACTAGGTATTTATTAGGAATTATACAGTAGACCATACATATAGCGTTCAAAACTATAACGTTCTAGTTTTTCTACTCTATATCTTTATAGTACCTTTGTGTAAGTCACGAGCTATGATACTTAATTAGGAATTATACAGTAGACCATACATATAGCGCTCAAAACTATAACGTTCTAGTTTTTCTACTCTATATCTTTATAGTACCTTTGTGTAAGTCACAAGCTATGATACTTAATTAGGAATTATACAGTAGACCATACATATAGCGCTCAAAACTATAACGTTCTAGTTTTTCTACTCTATATCTATAACAGATAATATCTTTGTGTAAGTTAGGAGCTATGGTAGTTATTAGGAATTTACAATACACCATACATATAGTGTTCAAAACTATAACGTTCTAGTTTTTCTACTCTACATCTATACAGATAATATCTTTGTGTAAGTTATGAGCTATCGTACTTAATTAGAAATTATACAATACACCATACATATAGCGTTCAAAAGATGTGCTTTATGTATTAACATTTACCCATAGACCATGTGTATAGAGTTCAAAACTAGAGCGTTATAGTTTTTGTACTCCATATCCATATCATATATATAGTACCTTGGCGTAATGCCTGTGTCTACTATATCAACAGCTTTTTAGGAACCATCTGTGGTAGAGAAGCAATATTAGAAAAAGAGAGAAAAATACTCTACCACTCCCATACTCCAAATCAAATCATAATAACCCAAATTGATTCTATATGATTTATTTTTGAGAGGGTGTCTATCAAATAAATCTTAATAACTGCTGTAAGGTTTATTATTTGCTGGGTTACGGCAAATCACACCCAACTATTAAGCTTAACTATTAATCTGTGCCTTTTCATGTTGCGTCAGCAAAAGCAACCCTACACAAGGATTTAATATTTTATTTACAGATACCCTCTAAGGGATCGACTCTTAAAGTACCTTTGTTTGTTATTCTTAATCTGTTATTAATTATTAAACAGCTAACTCAGGCATTTTTATATGTTATTAAGATAACACAACTATATTACAAATTTCGCTGTAACATTACCACACTTAAACTATTTTGTCAAAAATTAGGGACAAAAATAAACTTATGTTCAGAAAAATCAAAAATAACTTAAATTAGGTATTGCTGAATTTTGTAACAACTTGTAAAGTTATAATAATAAAAAAATAAGTAAATTTAATTGAAGAGGTTTTTACCAAACAAATGCGAGTAGCGATCGCCGGAGCAGGTCTAGCAGGTCTTTCCTGTGCAAAATATTTGACAGACATGGGTCATACTCCAATAGTTCTCGAAAGGCGGGACGTACTCGGAGGTAAGGTGGCAGCCTGGAAGGACGAAGAGGGAGACTGGTATGAAACTGGTCTACATATATTCTTTGGTGCTTATCCAAATATGTTGCAGTTATTCAAAGAATTGGATATAGAGGATAGACTGCAATGGAAACAGCACACAATGATTTTTAATCAGCCAGAAAAACCAGGAACATACTCTAGATTTGATTTTCCTGACATTCCAGCACCTTTAAATGGGATAGTGGCTATTCTCCGCAATAATGATATGCTAACCTGGCCAGAAAAAATCAGGTTTGGTATAGGTCTGATCCCAGCCATAGTCCAAGGCCAAAAATATGTAGAGAAAATGGACAAATACAGTTTTTCAGAATGGCTGAAAAAACAAAATGTGCCTCCAAGAGTCGAGAAAGAAGTATTCATCGCCATGTCAAAAGCGTTGAACTTTATCGGTCCAGAAGCAATATCTTCGACTGTAATTCTCACAGCTCTTAACCGTTTTCTCCAAGAGAAAAATGGATCTAAAATGGCATTTTTAGATGGTTCTCCCACAGAACGATTATGTCAACCACTGGTAGAATATATTACAAAGGGAGGCGGGGAAGTACATTTAAATGCGCCGATAAAGGAATTTCTGCTAAACGATGATGCTACAGTCAGTGGATTCCTAATTAGAGGATTAGACGGAGCAGAAGATCGAGTTCTGAGTGTTGATGCTTATGTATCAGCAATGCCAGTCGATCCCCTAAAAGTAATCTTGCCCAAACCTTGGCAGCAGATGGAATATTTCCAAAAGCTTAATGGTTTGGAAGGGGTACCAGTAATAAATCTGCATCTGTGGTTTGATCGTAAGCTCACGGATATAGATCATTTACTATTTTCCAGATCGCCTTTACTTAGTGTCTATGCAGACATGAGTAACACTTGTCGTGAATATGCTAATCCAAACCGTTCCATGTTGGAATTGGTATTAGCACCAGCTAAAGATTGGATTAGTAAATCCGATCAAGAAATAGTCGCAGCAACAATGGCAGAGTTGGAAAAATTATTTCCGGCTCACTTTACAGGAGAATCTCCCGCTAAGTTGTTGAAATATCATGTTGTAAAAACGCCCCGCTCTGTATACAAAGCTACTCCTGGTCGCCAAGACTGTCGCCCTTCCCAAGTAACACCAATTGGAAATTTCTTCCTCACGGGAGACTATACAATGCAGCGCTATCTAGCTAGCATGGAAGGAGCCGTACTTTCTGGCAAGCTAACAGCACAGGCGATCGCTAAAGCAGCTCCTACTCATCTTGAATCTCATGCAAACCTGCAACAAACAACTCCAAAGCCAGCAAAGAATGCTGCAAAGGTCTAAATCTTCCCAACGCATGACTCGTTCACCGCTGGTATCTTTAGAAGAATCTTATGAGCTGTGCCGTCAAATCACAGCTACCCATTCTAAAACTTTTTACATGGGTACTCAGTTAATGCCAGAGGCTAAAAGTATGGCGATATGGGCAATTTATGTCTGGTGTCGTCGTACAGATGAATTAGTCGATGGACCAATGTCAAATACCACAACTACAGAAACTCTCCAAGAGTGGGAACAACATCTTGAATCTATCTTTGCTGGCTATCCGTTAGAAGATGCAGATGTAGCATTGGTAGATACCCTATCTAGATTCCCCATAGATATTCAACCGTTCCGTGATATGATTGCAGGTCAACAAATGGATCTGTACCGCAGTCGCTATCAAACATTTGAGGAACTGAAACTTTACTGTTATCGAGTTGCAGGTACAGTTGGTCTAATGACTATGCCAGTTATGGGAGTAGAAACATCAAATTTTACTGCTCCCTGGAATTCCAACCAACAAACCCATTCTCCTGTAACAGAAGCGATAGCCTTGGGAATTGCTAATCAACTTACAAATATCTTAAGAGATGTAGGAGAAGATGCTCGTCGAGGTCGAATTTATCTTCCTTTAGAAGAATTAGCTTTATTTGATTATACCGAAGAAGATTTATTGAATGGTGTAATTGATGACCGTTGGCGAGAGTTGATGAAATTTCAGATTCACAGAGCCCGTAAGTTTTTTGTTGATGCAGAGAGAGGTATTAAGCGTTTGAACGCTGATATTCGTTGGCCTGTTTGGTCAGCTTCTATGCTTTATAGTAAAATTTTAGATGCTATTGAGCGGAATCAATATGATGTATTTAATCGTCGAGCTTACGTTTCCACTCCTCGAAAATTACTATGTTTGCCCATAGCATTTCTGAGGTCAAAAGTCTTATAAATTCTAGCAATGTATCGCTGAACAAACAGCTAGTGGTAAAATGTTTGAATTTAAAGATTTGGACAATTAATAAGCTATTTAATTCAACTTGGGATTAATAGTTACAGAAATTACATAACCCATGATTTTTCAACACTACATAGGACTTTGTGAAAAAAATCTCTTAGTGAGGGAAAGGAATTGGGAATAGGCAATTAGCAATAGTTTTACTGTTAAGTTTTCTGCATTTTTCCTTCACTTGACTAGGAATTTCTTTTGATTTAGTCGTGCATCTGGCAATCTTTTTCAAGTTAATTCAGCACTTAAACCTCTTATTATAGATAGGTTCTAGATTTATTTAACAGACCCTACATATTATAAGACGTTATAGTTTTGGTTTAGTTTAGTATATATAGTGTCTTTGCCTAAGTCCCGAGTTATGTATAGCCTTTCTGAATGGAATGTGAACATTGAATTGCTAGAAAAAGGAGTCAGGAGTCAGGAGCAGAGAATACAGAAGTTTTTTTTAGTAAAAAAAAACGACAATTTTGGTTGAAAACTCATCTGGAAACGCTATATATGAAGGAAAAGCCTTTGATTAATTAAATCGAAGGCTTTTTCTACTCATCACTTAACTTTATAAATGTTTCAATATCAAGTTAATACTCTATATTGTTTATAGCTTGGTCGCTCTAAATATCTCAGGATAGATTATAAAGTAAACAAGCAAAGTTATTAATTGTTTACCAAGACCTAAAATTTGGGACAAAACTATGTAGATATAGCTATAGGCATGGTTACAAAACTATATCTACAATTACGTCAGCTTGATAATATTTTTGAGACTAATTTCTAAGAATTACTGGTAGCAGCCAAACGTTGTTTCAACTCTGCTAAAGCATCAGCCCAACGGGGATCAGGTTGAACTGCTTCATTACCACTAGAGCTAGGACTACTAGCAGCTTTAGACGATCCTCCTTTATCCTTTTCACGACGAGACTTTTTACTCTTGCCAGTATTATTTTTACTAACTGGTTTTGGTTCAGCCTCAGCATTTTCAGACTCACCCTTCTTAGCACGAGGTAAGGCTTTTTCAATCTTTAAAGGAGTTTCTTTAAATTGATAACCATTATACTTTTCAATAATTTGGTCAGCTTGTTCATCATTTTTAACTGTCACAAAACCAAAACCACGACATTTACCAGTTTTACGATCTGTGATCAATTTAGTAGTGACACTATCACCTTCTTCTTTAAAAACTTCTTGCAGTTCTTGACGCTCCATTACCTCTTTAGGCAAATTACCGATATACAAACGAATTGACATAGAAAAATTCCTCCAGACTTTGAATTTTACTTGTTTAAATTACAACAAACGAAAACTTAGTCAACTGAGATTGACTGAACATAAAACAAGAGCAGAATCAAAAAAACTGCTCCAGACTTTGAAATATGAATAACTTTGACAAATACCTATATTCGTCTTTACTACAGATGAAAGAAATGATTTCCTGTTTCCCATTTTGGTAAACTCTGGCAGATAATTTGATTTTTTCAGGTTCTTCTTTAAACTTTCTGGTCATCATTCAACAAACAAGACTATAGATATTGCTCAATTACTTATTTAATTGATATTGATTTGCTAAACGCTTATCGCCCCAATTTTTAAATATAACTTCAAAATCTGCTTAACTCAAACAACCTAATTGCTAATATGATATTAATTTCAAGTATACTCCCTACTTAGTTAGGATTAAAACTTAATCATAATATTTGACTTATTTTTCAACCAAATTGGAAATGCTTACAGCTTATCTTTCCTTTGTTAACAGGCTAATATCTTAACCACTATAAACTTACCATAATTCTAAGTCAATATCTACTATTTTTCTTAAATTTAACTATTTACTCCTATCTTTAAAATAGTCAAGTTAAACTGTTCAGTAATCCCTACTTTTCCGATCGCAAAATTTATGAATCGCTAAAAAACCAGCCGACAGTTGTGGCTGGTAGAACTTGCTGTGTTGGGAGATTGACACTTGCCACTCAAAAAGTCTTATCTGTTATGAGTTAAGTAAAGGTTTTCTATATATATATTAACAGACCATATTTACTGAAGATAATCCTTACTTCTAACAGCATACGTTTATCTTATTCAATCTGTAATATCTCTACTAATTTGGCTCCATCAGACTAAGCTTCTAGGCGTTGCTAAATTAAGGGATGAATATTAAGTAGGCTAGACATCCTGCCTGTCCAAAAATATTAGGAACCGGCAAGATGCCCATTCCACAAAACTATTAAAATCCCAAGCGCATTTTGCATTTATACAACGCCAACTTCTGAAGTAGGCAAAATTATGAGGTTGCTTGGGTTAAGCAACTATATGTAAATAAATGTAACATAGTTAATTCAATAATGCAACTTTTCTTTACATAATCTGATAACTAAAATCTGCCCGTGTACACCATATAAGCTCCCCATATAGCAAGAGCAAAAGCTAAAATTGTTGACCAGATAGGATGACTACTGTTAATAGATTCGCCATTTTCAGTTGTAATAGTATTGATATCTATCCAAGGAGTAGCTCCTCGCCTCCACCAACCAGTGACAGTTATAGACTTACCAACAAAATTACTAGGACGATTTATTTTAGGCCATAAGTTACCAAGAGGCCCCAATTGATCACAATAATGCAACCTAACTAGACCCCTTGTTGTTTGTAAAATCAAATTTTGTCCCAACCAATTACTCATTCCGCTTTTACCAAGAAGTTGTCCTTTTAACTGAATTGTTTGACTATCTAACGGCAAAGCTTCTGGGTCGGTTAACAATTCCAATAAGTCTGGATTTTGCCAAAGTTTAGTCGGCTTTATATCAGGAAAAAAGTAATTAATCCTCATTAAAATACCAATGCTAAAACCCATAGCTAAACAACCAAATAAAATGGAAATATCTCCAAATAACCAATCTAAACGCCAAAGACCAACAATAGATGAAACTACACCTATTAACCACAAAAAAATAGCAAAACTTAGACCTATTATCATACCAAAAAATGGCGCTCCTTGAAGTAAAAGTTTCTGCCAATCAATATTTTTTTGATTAGAAATATTCTCTTTTTGAGTAACACTTAATTGATTTTTGGCATTTACATCAGAATTTATATTTCCTAAATTTAACTCTGTTTCTAGTTTCCAAAAATTAGCATATAAACCTAATTTTTTTAAGCGATCGCCAAGCAAAGGATGACTATTATTAATTTCTAACCATCGACGATATGGGTTAAAAATATCCCAGTTAAAAATAGATTCAAAACCACTATATGAAACGACACTACCAGCAGTAATAGCTTGATTTATTCCTACTGGCATTAACATTTCAAAGCTCTCTAATAGATTCCTAATTTTGCCTTGATTTTCGATATCATTAGCCATACCAATTGTGATTTTCAGAATAGCGCGTGTGAGACCATTAGGATTACCAGTTAAATTACAAGCTAGACGATCGCTATAATAAATACGCCTACGAGATAACCATAAAATCGGTTGTTTTAGTAACCAATATAAACCATAACTAAGAGTAGAAATTATTGCAGCGAATACTCGAAAAATAGATACTAAAATCGGCAAAAAAGATTTGATAAATTCTGGTAAAAAATTAGGTAATTGATCATTGATAAAATCTAAGCTCCTATCTGCACAAAAAGTTAATTGCCAATAAATAGTATAGGGAATTTGAAGCATCAGATTAGCCATAGACATTAACCGAAAATTTCCATTTTGGATATGACTAATTTCCCTAGCATAAATAGTAGCAATTTCATCTTCTGCTAAATTATCTAAAAATCCTTGACTAACAACTATTCTGCAAAAACGAGGCAAGCATCCATAACTAAATGCGATAGGAACATCTATTGGTAAAACTTTCAATGTAATTCCCCGTATTTTTTGTTTTTTACAAAAAGTACGGAGCAGTTTATTCGCTTCTTTACTGTAATTAATTAAAGTTGTTGTTGGTAGAGTTTGGAGATTATAAGTAAGTATTAATAATCCATCAATTAACCAAGGGGAAAAGACAAATAATACTGCTAGAAAAATTACAAAATTTCGAGTGGGGTCTCGATAAAAAATTTGAATTGGTCTAAAGTGTGGTAACCAAACTAGAAAATCATTTGTTACATCTAAGCTAAACTTTAGTATTGTAAGACTTAGCCAAAATAGAGCAATACCTACAACTATTTGTTCTAACCATAAAAGAGTTAAATTAGGAGTTTTAAGGCGACGACCTCCTTTTGCTCTTCCTGCTTCACGCCATATCAATTGAGATGAATTTTCGGATTTTTCTAAGTTAATTTCTGTTGATGTTTGATGGGATTCATTTGTATTGTCTGAATTTGATTTATTAACTTGGTTTGATAAATAATTTGGTTGATTTTTATCTGCCTCTATATCATTTTTATATGCCTGATAATTTTCTACAAGCTCTGAAGTTTTGCTAGGATTTTTTGGGGATTTATTTGTTTTTTTTGCGATTGGTTGAAAACCAGTTTCTACAGATAAATCAATATTTTGTTTGGAGAGATAGTTGGTATTTTTGGTAGATTTAGATTTATTTGAAGTAGGATTAAAAGGAGTAAATCCTGTTTCAATAGGTTGTTGATTTTCAGGAAATGACTCTGGACTTTTAAGGTGATAATTTGTTTGCAGGTTATTTGTTTTTTTTGAGATTGGTTGAGAAGCACTTTCTACAGATAAATCAATATTTTGTTTATAGATGTCATTGCTATTTTTAGCAGATTTAGATTGCTCTGAAGTAGGATTAAAAGGAACAAATCCTGTTTCAATAGGTTGTTGATTTTCGGGAAATGACTCTGGAGGTTTAGGAGCAGGAATTGTTGATTTTTTAAGATTTTTTGGCGGATATCGTTTTAATAATTCCTTGAGATGACGATTAGCAAAACTTTTAATTTCACTCTCAGAAATTTTAGTAAGATTACGACACAAAGAAATGGCTTTATCTATTTGTTTAGTTTTTTCATAAGCAATGACTAAACCCATCTGAGCTTTTAACTTTTGCTTGATAGATTCTTGTTGAGCAATTATTTCTAGGTGAGCGATCGCCTGTAAATAATCTTTTTGTTTAAGAGCAAGTAATCCAGTTTTGAGAGAAGGTTTTTCTGGCACATGGTTATCTGTGGCAGAGGATTTTTTATCTATCATTGACTAAATTTTTGAGTTATATTTTACTGAATTTCACCAGATAAATACTAATTCTTCTTATTTAGCACTACTATAGCAATCAGGAATGAGATATGAGAAAAACTGTAGGGGTTTGGTGTCCAAATCCCATTATGTTGACTAGGGTTGGAAGACAAAACCCCTATGATAAAATCTTATAACCTATTTAGGATTGCTATAGAAAAAAAGTTAACAGAATTGTGAACATTAAAAGTTCATACATATAGCAATTCCCATTACCCAATTATTAATTATTAATAATTAAATAATTCGCGCCTTGAAGCCTCCCTTTGGATAGGGAAAAAAGCGGGCGTTAGGGGAGCGGCTCTGCAAGAGCGGGTTTCCTGCTCTTAACAGAGCCACTCCGTTAACGCCATATCCAATCGACCAAGAGAAAAGTGCTAGGATATTTCCTTATCTTCAATTCCGTAAAGGTTTTAACCAGAGGTAATTATCAATTATCCATTATCAATTATTAATTAATGAAAGCTCTTGACTTATAAAATAGCCGAAACAATGGAATATCAATAATCAACTTCCTTCCTTATGCTATAAAATTAACACCAAAGTAAAAAAAGCTTTTCTCCTTATAATTTCCTTATAATTAAAATTGAAAAAACTGCCTGAAATTATTTTATGACTATAAAATTCTACAACTCACTAACTCGTCAAGAAGAAAATTTTGAATCCCTAGAGCCAGGCAAAGTTAAAATGTATACTTGCGGTGTTACAGTATACGACTATTGCCATTTGGGTCATGCCCGTTCTTATATTGTATGGGATACAGTACGCCGATATCTGATGTGGCAGGGTTATCAGGTACGGTATGTGCAAAATTTTACTGATATAGATGATAAAATTCTCAACCGGGCCAGAGAAACAGGAACTTCTATGGAATCTGTGGCCGAACGTTTTACCGAAACATACTTTGAGGACATGAAACGCTTAAATGTCCTAGAAGCAGACGAATATCCCAGAGCTACTCATGCAATAGATGAGATTCACCGATTAATCCACGATCTAGAAGAAAAAGGTTTTGCTTACCCTTCTGGAGGGGATGTCTATTATCAGGTGCGGAAATTTTCAGAATATGGGAAACTTTCAGGTCGTCATTTGGAAGAAATGCAAGCTGGCGCAAGTGGTAGAGTAGAGTCAGAAGATTCAGAGATTGCTAAAAAGAAAGACCCATTTGATTTTGCCCTCTGGAAAGCAGCAAAACCTGGGGAACCTGCATGGGAGTCTCCCTGGGGAAAAGGAAGGCCAGGTTGGCATATTGAATGTTCGGCAATGGTAAGAGGTTGTTTGGGGGAAACTATAGATATTCATACTGGAGGAGCAGACTTAACTTTTCCTCACCATGAAAATGAAATTGCTCAGTCGGAAGCTGCTACGGGAAAACCTTACGTAAGATATTGGCTCCATAATGGCTTTGTGACTATTAATGGAGAAAAAATGTCAAAGTCTTTGGGGAATTTTACCACAATTCGGGATTTATTGGATAGACCTGTAGACCCAATGGCTGTCAGAATGTTTGTTTTAACTGCTCAATATCGGAAACCTATTGATTTTACTGAAGAGGCGATCGCTTCTGCCGAAAATGGTTGGAATACTATTAAGGAGGGTATATTATTTCCTCAGCAATATGGTTCTAAATTAGGATGGGAAATGCCAGAAAAAACTTTATCTGAACAGGAAAAATTATTAACTGCTCAAGTAGAAAAGTTTCAGAAAGCAATGGATGATGATATTAATACTCCTGGAGCTTTAGCTGTGTTATTTGAATTAGCTAAAGAGTTACGTCGAGAGGGTAATGTTTTAGTGCATGAAGGTAAAACTAAAACATCTTTAGAAGAGTTACAAAAACAATGGGTTACTCTTGTAAAGTTGTCACAAGTATTAGGTTTAGAAGTTCAAATAGAAGAAGAAATTAGCAATGAATCTGGAAGTTTAAGTGATACGGAAATTGAGTCTTTAATTCAGCAGCGTTTAGAGGCAAAAAAAGCTAAGAATTATTCAGAAGCAGACCGTATTAGAAATGAACTGCAAAACCAAGGTATTAAACTAATAGATAAACCTGGTGGTATAACAGATTGGCATCTTCAAG
>JBCDJM010000178.1:0-15550 GCA_038747755.1 Cyanobacteria bacterium P01_H01_bin.35 | reverse complement strand
CTAAAGGCGAAATGTGTCAAGCATTAGCTAAAGATAACAGAATTGACTTGCCACCAATAACTATGTCATGTGACAGTCCACATCGTCAGCAACCAATTCAGTGTGGATACTGTTCGTCTTGCATTTTGAGAAAGCAATCTCTTGCTGCCTCAAAAATAGAAGACAAAACTCGCTATATAGTGCCTCATGGAAAACGGCCTAAAAAAGACCCAACCTTACATTTTCGCAATATGCTCGCCCAGGTTCGTACTTTCCATAACCTACTCACTACCTCTAATGATATCGATATTCAGTGGGAAACTCTGACCACAAAATTTCCAGTATTAGACGATATAGTAGATCGGACTGCTGAAACAGAAAATCTATCTATTCCTGAAAGGCGAAATATGCGAAGTAGTCTGCTCAAGTTATATCAGACTTACATTTCTGAATGGAATATGGTAAAATCTATAATAGAAAGAGATTTCTTGGATCAAGATGTCGCAAAGATCCAACAGACTTTCACAGTAAAAAGTTGAGGGACAATACCATGACTAACAATGTCCTTGACAACATCAATTTACGGCAGTTAGGAGAACGCCTCCAACAAGCTCGTAATAAATGCGGTATGACTCAAGCTGATGCGGCCAAAGTCATTAATGCTGCAAGGACTACGATGGTTGCTATTGAAAAAGGAGAACGCCGTCTGAAGGCAACAGAACTAATTAAACTTGCTCGTGCTTACGGAATATCTGTAAGTGATTTTGTGCGCGAGCGCCCAATAGTTAAACCTTTTCAGGTTCAGTTTCGGAAAGCTTATCGACAAAATGAAGTACAAAAATCTCAGATTGAATCTGTGATTGAAGAATGGGAAAAATTTTGTCAAAATTATCTAGAACTGGAGGAAATTATGAATGCACCGCTTCCACAAAACTATCCTCGTGAGTATGAGGTAAGTGGGATGCCAATAGAACGTACTGCTGAAGCTATTGCAGTTGAAGAACGTCAGCGACTAGGACTTGGAGATGGACCTATTCCTTTACTTCGCGATACCTTGGAGCAGACTGTCGGACTGCGCATTTTCTACTTGAAGATGCCATCAAAATATTCAGAAATGTACACTTATGATGAAAAGCTCGGTGGATGTATGGCAATCAATGCTAATCATCCTGAAGAAAGAAGACGTTGGTCTCTAGCACATGGATATCTACACTTTCTTGCTCATCGGCGCAACTCTGTAGTCGATCTACTTGATGCTCCATATCAAAGAATGCCAGCAAGTGAGCGACTTGCTGAAGCTTTCCCAAAATACTTCCTGATGCCAACGAGTGGTTTACTCAAGCGGTTCAATGATATCTGCCGTGAAAATAAAAATCAAAAGTTTACGCCGACAAATTTATTTACCCTAGCTCATTACTATGGGGTTTCTGTACAAGCTCTAACCTATCGATTGGAGGAAATGGAACTTCTACCTTCTGGGACTTGGGAACGATTGCGAGACCGTGGTTTAAAGGTAAGAAAAGTACAAGAGGAACTAGGTTTAGAAGCTATTCCCCAACGTACAGATACCACACCAATTCACTATCAACATCTAGCTATTGAAGCACTAGATCAAAGTCTAATTACTGAAGGGCGTTTTACAGATTTTCTCAATGTTGATCGCCTAGAAGCACGTCGTCTTGCCAACATATTACGAGAACATTCAAGTGGAATAATGGAGAAAGCAACGGATATAAATTTGCGCGAGGCGCAGGAATGAGGGAGGTTAAATTAATTTATGAAAAATTTTTCCTCCCATCTTATTCTTGACACTTGTTGTCTCATCAATTTTTGGGCATCGGGTTACCCTCTAGAAATTTTGAAGGTTATTCCAGCCCAAGTTGCCGTGACTCAAGTTGTACTGGAAGAAGAGTTACAAATTCTCCAACGTTTGAAAAATGAAGGGGATGAAAGTGCTACTCAGTTTGAAATAGCTATCGATCAGGATATAGTTAAAATTGTAGACTTTGAGTCAGAAGCAGAAGCAGAAACATTTTTGAATTATCTGGCAAATAATCTCGGTGATGGTGAAGCTGCTACTTCTGCCATCGCCTTTCATAGAGGATGGGCGATCGCCACCGATGATAGGAGAGCAATACCGTTTATTCAGCAGGAAGCACCCCATATTGAGATTTTTTCAACGCCAGAAATAATTAAATATTGGTCTGAGGAAAGAAAGATTGACTTTCCACAACTATCTGAAGCTCTAAATGCAGTTGAAAAAAAAGGAAGATATTCACCTCCAAAAAGCCATCATTTGAGAAGTTGGTGGGAAAATTATTTAGGCAGATAAACTTTTAATTTTATATGTTAATTAGCCAATTATAAAAGTTCGCCAGGAATTTATATAAGTTCTTCCCTATTGTCTATGATCATCATTATTAACATTCCTTTTTTACCCTTAGTATTATATAATTATTAAAATTAAAACTTGACTATTTTTATTGCCTCCCAATTCAGTCGGAGATACTATTAATTGATAACTGTTAACTGATATATGAAACCTTACCAAAAAATTAAAATCCAAGAATGTCACGAACCCTTAGTTCCAATTCCCTTAGAATTATTTGCTATTGAATCACCCCATCCCTATCAAAAATTAGGTGCGCCCTATCATCTTTCTCAAACAAATTCACCTTATTTTTTACGTCAAAAAGTATTGGATAGTTTGATAGTATCTCAAACAAAATTACAACAAAATTATCCCGGTTGGCGCATCCAAATATTTGATGCTTATCGCCCTATTACCATCCAACAATTTATGGTAGATTACACTTTTGCAGAAGCAGTAAAAGCTCAAGGTTTAACATTAGATAGTCCGTCTTTAACTGAAGCAAAACGTCAAGAAATTTTCGAGCTAGTTTATCAGTTTTGGGCAACTCCTAGTCTAGATCCTACTAAACCACCACCTCACAGCACTGGTGCTGCTGTAGATGTGACTTTGGTGGATGGTAATAACCAAACAGTTGATATGGGTTCTCTCATTGATGAGTTATCATCTCGCTCCTATCCCAATCATTTTTTAGATAGTCAGGATGAAGAAGCTCAAAAATATCATCAAAATCGACAATTATTAGCAGAGGTAATGTTATCGGGGGGGTTTCGGCAACATCCACAGGAATGGTGGCATTTTTCTCTGGGCGACCAAATGTGGGCTTGGTTGACAAATCAGGAAAATGGTAGAGGTGAGGTTTTGGCATGGTATGGGCGAGTAGAGTAATACCATTTCTCAAAAAGTTTTCTATATTTTATTAAGCAGGAGAGTAAGGGAGTAGGGGAGTGGGGGAGAAGCAAACATAAGAATACTTAACATTAACAAGTGCTAAAATTAGCATCCAAAATAATTCGATTTTTACTGATTAGTTGATAACTGAAGTATTGCTCAAGTATAGCACTAATGCGTGGTAAATTGGTATAATACCAAGTTAATACTTGATATTTCTGGCTATGCTATATTCTTGTGAAATTATAGAATTTTCAGAGTAATTAAAAGCCTTGCTGATGTGATGTATTAAAGTCTCTTTATAAAATAAGTTAAGAGTTTATTGTTTCAAGTGTAAATCATACATATTCCCCATACTTTAGTTATAAAAAAACTCCTGACTTCTACAAGATAAATACATTTATTCAGGAACATCTTTTTCTATTAGTGCTTCAGCAAATTTATCACATTTAGCCTAATACTATTTTTTAGTAAAAATACTATAATAAATAATTATTCCTAATTTTTTCTGAGACTTAGGTGTATCAAGGTATATTAATTGCATATTATATATAAGCAAAATAAAATTTTTGATAAATTCTACTATTCTTAGCTTGGAATTTTGTATAATTTCTGTTATGGTTATAGTTAATTTTATCCAAAAGTTAGATAAAATATTTCTAAATTTGTTTTAGATATGTCATCTATTAAATTTTTACTTTAATATCAACAAAATTTGGGAGTAGAAATTAACCATGAAAAAACTCAGAGTAATATTTTGGCTGATTTATATTTTAGTAACATTATCTAATCTAGAAAAAGCTAGATCAACTTCACCAGAAAATTTTTCTACTTTTACAGAATGGTGTTTAAATCAAACTAATATTTCTTCTACTGCTCAACATACTGTTAAAATTCTTTTGCAAAAGGCTAGAACTGAAAATTGTCTTGAAGCAGGGGAAAAACTTTCTCGCCTCTCCTTTATTTCCCTCAGCAATTATCGTATTAGAAACATTGCCCCAGTATCCAGCCTCAAAAATCTCACTCGACTTTCTCTGAATGATAATCAAATTGTCGAATTATCCGCCCTATCTCAACTACCAAAGTTGAATCATTTATCTCTGGATGGTAATCGAATCAGAAATGTTTCTGACTTCTCTAAATTAACCAACTTAACTCACCTCAGTCTCAGTGATAATAATATTAAAGATTTGTCTCCCTTATCTAACTTAACCAAACTAACTCATCTCAAACTAATTTTTAATCAAATAGAAGATTTATCTCCCCTATCTAAATTAACCCAATTAACTGAACTAAATCTTGGAGTTAATCGCATCAGTAATATCAGCCCTTTGATAAGTTTACCCAATTTAACTCATCTATATCTTAACGATAATAATATTAGGAATCTTTCTCCTCTATCAAACCTAAACAACCTAACCAATCTATATTTATATCGGAACGACATTAGTGACATTTCGCCTCTATCTAACCTAACTAACTTAACTTATCTTAGCCTCAGTGATAACTATATTATAGAAGTGTCAAATCTTTCTAGTTTAAATAACCTAAAATCTCTGATTCTCGTTTTTAATCAAATTACAACAATAGACTCTTTATCAACCTTAAGAAACCTTACTTTACTAGATTTAAGTCGTAATAGAATAACAGATGTTAGTTCCTTATCAACTCTGACAAAATTACAATCCCTATATCTACGAAATAATCCTGTTACTAAAAAAAATTGCCCTATTCAACCAGAATCAATTTGTCGCTTCTAACAATTTTCTGCAAAAGATAGTAGAATCTATTCCTAGATAAGTTAGTAAGTTAGTACAATCTTAAAATGCTAAAAATATTTTCAAGTATAACTCGCGCCTACAAAAAAACAATCTACCTCTCAAGCACTTTGACTTTATCCCTAGGAATTTTTCATTGTTTACCCGCATTTTCCCAGGAGTCAAAACCAACAAATAACTACACAACATTTCAAGAATGGTGTGAAAATAAAGCTAATCTTCCTGAAGAAACTAAACATACTATCAATCTCTTATTAGAAGAAGTTGATACAGAAGATTGTAATGCCGCTAACCAAAAACTTTCTAGTACAGATAGAATCAGTATATTTCGCCGTGAAATTAAGGATGTTAGACCGATTTCTAGCCTCAAAAATCTGAAGATTCTCAACCTTAAATTTAATGAAATTACTGATATTAGTTCCCTAGCTAATTTAACTAATTTGATTGACCTGGATCTATGGAATAATCAAGTTTCTGATATTAGTCCGCTTGCTAAATTAACTCAACTGAAAAACATAAATCTTATTAATAATCCTATTAAAGATATTAGCCCTTTATCAAATTTGACTAATTTAACTACCCTTGCTTTAGTAGGTAATAAATTTACCGATATTAGCGCTTTATCAAATATAACTAAACTGAGCAATATTGCCTTAAATCGTAATCAAATTACTGATATTACTCCTCTATCAAATTTAACTCAGCTTACTAGAATACGTCTTTCTAACAATAAAATTGAAAATATTAGTCCTCTGTCAAACTTAACTAAGTTAACTAATCTGGAACTTGTAGACAATCAAATTAGTGATGTTACTCCCCTATCTCAGCTTACCAGTCTAACTTTTCTAAATCTCAGGGATAATCAAATTACTGATGTTAGTTCCCTAGAAAAATTAACTAGATTAAGTACCCTTAATTTACAAGGAAATCCTCTGAATCAAAAAATTTGTCCTCTTCAATCTAGTTCAGTTTGTAGATTTTAATCTTTGATACTTTTCAGTTTTCATAAGTTAAGTAGGTACGCACGAAAAAGCTTAACTAAATTAAGTTTTGTCAACTAACTCCTAGCTCAGACCTAAAGTTGATTTGAGGATAAATTTACATTTTGTTATACGGCGACAAATTTTAACACCGACCTACTTAGTAGATTATTTTAATCTAGGTCTAGAAAACTTATAGAAAACGAAAGCGGACACCTACCCCTCCACCATTATTCGGGATAAATTCAATTCCACCTTTTTCAAGAGCATTTTGAATAGCTGTAAGGTTATTTGGAATAGGTGTACGAACTTCCCGTTCAAAATCTGCTACTGTTGCTCTTGCTACATTAGCCCGTTTTGATAACTCTTCTTGAGACCAACCTAGCATTGCTCGCGCTGCTCGGCATTGAGGAGGAGTGATAGATAAAGTATCTGACATCTAAAATAGGAAATATCATCATATTAGGTATAATGTTAGTCAATTTGTATGAACTAACCAAATTTATATTGCCAGAAAATGAAACAAGTTGCGAATAAAAAAGACTTCACTAAAAGTCCCACTTCTGATGGACGGGGTGCAGCTAGTACAGTTGGTCGAGGTAAAATTATTTCTTTGAATTCTCAGGCAACATTTACAAAATGGCAGGATTCACATCTAAATTTGTATTATGGAGATGCCCTAGAATATTATGGAGAATGGGATACTCCTACAGTAATTGTTTCTGATGGAGGGTATGGAGTTTTAGGTTTTGAAGGAGATAGTTCAAATCATTGCAGCTTACCTCAATGGTACGAAAAACATATAAAACAGTGGACAAAGTATGCAACTCCTCAAACCACCCTCTGGTTTTGGAACTCAGAAATAGGGTGGGCAACAGTTCATCCTCTCTTAGAAAAGTATGGTTGGCGCTATGTTAATTGTAATATTTGGAATAAAGGAAAAGGGCATATAGCTGGTAATGTTAATACCCAAAAAATTAAACGATTTCCCGTTGTCACAGAAGTTTGTGTGCAATATGTATTTGAGCCTAAAATTAATGGAATGTTATTGAAGGAATGGTTGCTATATGAATGGAAACGTACAGGTCTTCCTAGAAAAAAAGCAAATGAAGCTTGTGGTGTAAAAGATGTAGCTACTAGAAAATATTTTGATCAAGGTCATCTCTGGTATTTTCCTCCACCAGAAATGTTTGAAAAGTTGTCGAATTATGCCAATTTTCATGGCAACTTAGAGGGTAAACCATATTTTTCAAATGATGGAGAAGTTCCTATGACTAAAGAGGAATGGGCAAGAATGCGAGCTAAGTTTTATTGTCCTTATGGTTATACAAATGTATGGGATAGAAACTCTCTTCGTGGAAAAGAAAGAATTACTATTAATTCCAATAAAGCTATTCACTTAAATCAAAAACCTTTAGATTTAATGAGTCTAATTATAGAAGCTTCCAGTGATTTTAAAGATGTTATATGGGAACCTTTCGGGGGATTATTTAGTGCTTCTATTGCTGCTAAAAATTTGGATCGTAAGGCATTTGCTTCAGAGATAGATTGGACTTACTTCTTTTATGGCGTTCAGAGAGCTAAAGAATAATATCATCAGCTTTAATATCTGTAATAAATAACTTTTCTTGAAGAGTTAACTTAATTTTTTCTGTGTTTTTACTACTAAATAATTTTGTCCATTGGCGAATAGATATACCCTTTATATCTGTTTCTAGTATTTTTTCTTTGAAGGTTTCTATTTCAGGATGAACTATCCTATCTATTTTGGCAAAGTTAGTATCTAATCTATATGGAAAAAGATTTATTAGCTGTCGCAATAATTGTTGATATTCTCTTGTAGGTTGATAACATTTACCTTCATTTCCCCAACTTTTGACAATTTGTTGAGCTGCTTGAAATTGAGAATTATTACCCTGCCATTTATAACCATTAGTGTTAGTTTGTTGTAAATTTTTTGTCCGTTTTTGAGTATCTTCTGGTTCTAAAACTAGATAGTCTGGCGGGTTATGATAATGGTTGTCACGAGTTTCTGCTACAGACCTAGCAGAGACTATGCAAAGGTCTAAAATATAGGGTTTTCCATATATTAAATTACTAGGAAGCCAGGGGAGCAAAACAACATATATATTCTCATCTTGGAAATAGTTTTGACTATCTTTAAAACGAGCAGTTATTTCTGTAGCTAGGGGAAACCAAGTCTTAATTTCAAATCCAGGAATAGGAGTTATTTTACCTTCAAAAATAGTATCAGGAAAACCAGGGTCTTGACGCTTCCATTGCCCAAATTTATGAAATTCATTCTGGGCATTTAAAAACTCAGTTATATTAAACTCAATTAAGTTTCCTAGCAGTGGAGAAAGTTTAGAGATTACTTTTGCAAGATTCAGAGCAGCATCAGATGAAATTGGTTGGGAAATTGTTAATAAATCGAATTCATGTCCTGGTAATGTTTTTAGTTTTTCTCCTGCTAATTTAATAATTTCCTTTGTATTCATTAGTCATATTTTATTTCAGATAATAAAAATGGGTTTGGAGACCAAAAGCCCAGGATTTTAATTTGATGAGTTATTAATAGAATACCATCCATACCAATTTAAAACTAAGTAGGTACACACGAAAAAGCTTAACTAAATTAAGTGTTGTAAACTAAATCCTAGCTCCGACCTAAAGTTGATTTGAGGATAAATTTACATTTTGTTATATGGCAATAAATTTTAATACCGACCTACTTAACTCCTGCTTCTAAGCACCTACACAGAATTATTTGCCTATTCTTTATCGCTGTAACCCTTATATTATCAGGCTTTGAATTTTAGGAAATGTGTAATTAATTTTGTGTACCTGCTTATTGCATCATAATTCAAAATATTCTTCAAAATATTTAAAAAGATAATTAGCTATTTTCTCACTACTACCAGGTTTACCCATCCTTTCTAAACCATTCCGAATACAAGCTTCTAAATACTTCTTATCTGCCAAAGTTTCTTTTACTTTTTGAGCTGCTTCTTGCAGAATAAAACTATTAGCTGTTTTTTTACCAATAACCTGTACCGAACATCCTAAAAGTCTAGTTTGAGCTTCCGCAAAACGATAAGTAAATGACGGACCTTCACCAGGAATAGTAATTACAGGTTTTCCTAATCCAACAGCTTGTTCTATTGCAGTTCCAGCCATACCAATTACCAAATTTGAATGTTGTAAAATATCTGCAAAAGCATCCTCATAACAAATTACTTCTATTATATATTCCTCAGTTGAAAATGTTAATTTACCGCTTTGATATTTCCAACCTTCAGAAATACCTATTGCCTCTAATTCAGACATTAAAATAGATATAGTTGCAGCTCGAAACTGACAAACATTTACTCCCATAACTTTGATAATTTCTCTAACAAGTTTCAACAGCAAACATAAATTTCTACCAGCTTCCGGTAAACGGGAACCAGGCAAAATAGCAATAGTAAATAACTCTGGTTTAAGCTGTAAATTTTTCCCTGTTGAAGTTAAATTATCCATAACTGGTGTACCAACAAATTCTGCCTTCTTAATTCCTTTTTGGTTTAAATGTTTTGCCGTCAAAGCATCCCTAGCAAAAACCTTTAAACATCGAGAATTATTGAGTAACTTCGGCAATATTAAACCTAAATTAATCCGACCTTCATAGTAACTAGAATCAGCCGAAAGAAATACCACATAAGGAACCTTTGTCGAATAGGCGATCGCTGCTACTACAATATCTCCAGTAGCCATAATTAAATCACAATTTTTAGCAAATTTCCAAACTGTCTGTAACTGTCTCCAGGTTAAACAAATTAACCCTTTTCTTAAATCTTTAAATAATAACAAAGGATTGAGATATAAAAATCCTCCCGATGGCATATTTGCTGTAGGACTAATAATTGGTATATTTAAACTTTTATAACTATTACCAGCACCAACAATAGGCATAGCTGATATATTTGTATCAGGGGAAATTTTTGTAAAAGCTTTAATAATTTGACAATTATGGGTATCTTCTCCATGACCATTACTTAAAAAAAGTATATTTTTATTAACAGGGAGTAGGGAATAGGGAGTAGGGAGTAGGGAGTAGGGAAGATTCATAAAGATAAGTTTGTTTAATTTCTGATTGTGAGCATTTTTTGAATTCAAAATTAAAAATTAAAAGTTCAAAAAATTTGGTTTTAAGTGAATTATAATAATTGTTTAATTAAGGATTCAAGCCTCGTTCATTAGAGAGCGAAAAAATCAAAAATATTTTCCTTATTTCAAGCCTCTGACTTTAAGGCAGAGGTTATAATTTTGAATTAATAATTTTGAATTTTGAATTTATTTGACTAGATAAGGAAGACAAGGTGATAAAGGAAAAAAAAGCGTAAATATTAAGAGATACTGACAGCAAATTAGTAAAAAAAAACACTTATTATTGTTCTCTTTTATCCACTTTATCTTTGCCTGTTATCTGTTTTCTCAAACGTTTATTTATAAATATTCAACCGAATATAACATAACATCATATAGTAGTATAAAATGGTTTGTGAAAAAAACTGTAGGGGTTTGGTTACCAAATGCCATTTTATATTGGGTTGTGAGACCAAACTCCGTTATATAAAATATCACAACATAAGTGCGGATTTCTATACTCATAACCAATAACTTTTAACTTTAAATTTATGGTAGATTCAATTAAAGTACAATCCTATATTTCTAAATTATCTCCAGAAGAAGAATCTTGTCTTGACTATTATTATGACGACCCAGAAGATTTGCCTGGTAATCTTGATTTAGAACCCAATGCTTTACCACCAGAAATAACTTTAATAGACTATACAGAAAATACAGCCAGCAAAATAAAAATATCAAATCCCGAAGATTGTATTCCCTATCTCGAATCTGATTCAGTTTCTTGGATAAATATGCTTGGTTTGGGTAATAAAATTGCTTGGCAACAGATGACAAAAGTCTTTGAAATACATCCCCTAACTGTCGGAGATATAGTTAATGTTCCCCAAAGACCTAAAATTATCCATGACAAAAATAAAATTATAATTATTACCTGGATGCTGAGAATTAACTCAGATTTAGAAGTATTAGAAAAAGAACAAGTAAGTATTATCTTAGGGGAAAAATATTTAATCACAGTTCAAGAAAATACCGAATCTGATTGTCTAAAACCAGTAATAGAAAGAATCAAAAATAATCAAGGTATTATTCGGAAAAAAAAAGTAGATTATTTAGCTTATTCCTTACTAGATACAATTATTGATGGTTTTTTTCCAGTCTTAGAAGAATATGGAGAACGGATAGAAAAATTAGAAGATGAAGTAGTATTTAACCCCGCTCGCCAGACTATGCAAAAAATTTATAAACTAAGGCGAGAACTCTTAACACTGCGTCGAGCTATTTGGTCATTAAGAGAAGCAATTAATATTCTGATGAGAGATGGTACAGATTTAATAAGTCCTGATGTATTAGTTTATTTTAGAGACTGTTATGAACATACAATTCAACTTAGAGATATAGTAGAAACTTATCGAGATTTAGCTTCAGATTTAATGGATATTTATTTATCTTCAGTCAGTAATAAAATGAATGAAGTAATGAAGCTACTAACTGTAATTTCATCAATTTTTATTCCATTAACTTTTATCGCTGGAGTTTATGGAATGAATTTTGATTCACAAGCATCTCCTTGGAATATGCCAGAATTAGATTGGCGTTATGGTTATCCTATTTGCTTGTTAATAATGTTTTTTACTGCTGTTTGTTTAGTTTATTTCTTTTGGAAAAGAGGATGGTTTGATAATCTCTCAATTACTCCGGAAGAAAATGATTAATATTACAGCGCTTCCCGTTGTTATGAGGTACAAAATTTTAGGTTTGAGGGAACAGGGAATAGGGAATAAAAAGAACAAAAACAACTGTACCTCATAGCTTCGGAAACTGCTGCATATCTCTTTGAGAATAGAATTTTCCAGAAAACAGGGAGTAGTGAGTAGGGGGAAATAATTGATAATTTATGTGGGATAATTGATTTGGTTTTTGATTATCGGAGATGTCTAATACTGAGACTAAAAACTTTCAGGTATAGGCAGGAATATAAAAATAATAAACAAGTATCATCATTTTTTTGCTCTGGTAGTAAAATAGCCTTATCCTCACCTTAAAACAAATCTTTTATGATAAGAATTTTTTTCTATAAACAGCATAATTCCACAAACTTCCACCATTTTAGACTGTAAATATTTTAATAGTTTTCTAGTGGGAGTCCTATAAATAACCAAATTGAATTTGGTATTAGAGACTGTTTGTCAAACAAGTATTAACAGAGCTTAGAGCGACTAAAATTTCAAAGAGGTCATTTCAGTTATCAGTTATTAGTTATCAGTGAACCTCAGACCTTAGTCGGAGGCTTGAAATACTGAGTTAAATATTTCTCTTGGTCGATTGGATATGGCGTTAACGGAGTGGCTCTGTTAAGAGCAGGAGACCGTTCCCTCCGGGACGCTTTCCTAGGTCATGCTCCGCAAACGCGCACTTCGGAGCTTTGCGTTAGCAAACGCCATCCCACCCTACGGGAAGCTCCGCTTTTTCGTATAGGGAATGCTCCGCAAACATGTCGGCTCTTAGCCGTTAACGTAGTTGTGCGTAGCTAAACGACCGCTTTTTCATCCCCTATCCAAGGGGAGGCTTTGGACCTCATTTTTTTGTAAAACTTCAAAAGATTAAAATCTGGTAAATACCAGAGGTAGAAAGGTACATATATTCCTAGATTTTTAAGTTACAAATAGTTGTCTTGATTTCTTCTTTCTTATTACCGAATAATTAAGGTTTAAAGCATTCTATTTCAAGAGAAACAATGAATTTATTTTCCTTTTATTCAATCCTCTTCCTTTTAGGGAGAGGTAATTATCAATTATTAATTATTAATTATCAATTATCAATTATTGAACTGTTCCCTTTTTAGATTTCCTGATACATTCAATCTCTTAGGAAAAAATACTCGAATATTTTATGAAAAAATTACTTAAGAAGTGATTTTTTTTGATAGAATAACTTAAATAGGGAAAAAAGTAGGTGAGGCGGTTGCGGACTCAATATTGATTTTGGGTCTGAGGAAAGTCCGGGCTCCCGAAAGACCAAGCTTGCTGGATAACGCCCAGTGCGAGCGATCGTGAGGATAGTGCCACAGAAAAATACCGCCTGTGTAGATTAAATATTCTTTAAGTTTACTAGGTAAGGGTGCAAAGGTGTGGTAAGAGCGCACCAGCAGTGTCGTGAGGCACTGGCTCGGTAAACCCCGGCGGGGAGCAAGGTCGGAGGAACAATGGTTGGTCTTTTTCCAGTTCCGTTGCATTATAGATTAATCTATTGATGTTAGGTGTACCGCAAGAGGTGTCTGGTAACAGGCATCCTAGATAGATAACTGCCCTCTTAACTGATTTTAGTTGAGAGAACAGAACCCGGCTTACTTCCTACTTTTTTCTTATTTTTTTATAGCAATTGACATTCATTTATATAGTCTTCAGATTTTTTTATTCCTAGAATCTCTATTTTTTGTAAGTATTTAGCTGTAAACTATCAGCTATAGTAATCCTCTAGTATATTTCTGGCAAAAATCTTACTGCTTTTTAGGCAACAGCGGTGCGAACCCGCGTCGGCGTAAGACGCAAGCGGTGCGAACCCGCGACGACGACAGCTCGCTTGCGGAAGGCGCACCAAGAGAGGGAATGCTGACCAAGAGAGGGAATGCGCACCAAGAGAGGCAAAAGGTGGGAGTTTAAACTTTTTTATTTACTTTTTAATTACCCGCAACCTATGCGCGGATTGCTATATTAGTCATTATCTATAAATTTATTATTTTTATGAGAGGAATTAAAAATAAAAAATTAAAATAGTTGTAAATCTCAAAATCTAACCATGCAGATAGTAGAAAAACAAACTACACAAACTCCAGAACAACCTCTAATTATTGCTGGTAAAAAATTTTCTTCCCGTCTAATGACAGGTACAGGCAAATATCCCACCATCGAGACTATGCAGCAAAGTATAGAGGCTAGTGGATGTGAAATTGTCACTGTCGCAGTACGACGGGTACAAACTCAAGCTCCTGGTCATGAAGGGTTGGCAGAAGCTATAGACTGGCAAAAAATCTGGATGTTGCCTAATACTGCTGGTTGTCAAACGGCTGAAGATGCAGTTAGAGTCGCCAGGTTGGGTAGAGAAATGGCAAAATTGTTAGGCCAAGAAGATAATAATTTTGTCAAATTGGAAGTTATTCCTGACCCTAAATATTTACTGCCAGACCCCATAGGTACATTACAAGCAGCAGAACAATTAATCAAAGAAGGTTTTGCCGTTTTACCCTATATCAATGCTGACCCACTTCTAGCCAAAAGACTTGAAGAAGTTGGTTGTGTAACAGTTATGCCTTTAGGTTCACCCATAGGTTCAGGCCAGGGAATCCAAAATGCAGCCAATATTTCTATCATTATTGACAATTGTACTGTTCCTGTGGTAATTGATGCAGGAATAGGAACTCCTAGTGAAGCAACTCAAGCAATGGAAATGGGAGCTGATGCTTTACTAATTAATTCAGCGATCGCTCTGGCTAAAAATCCACCTGTTATGGCTAAAGCAATGGGAATGGCTGCAGAGGCAGGTCGTTTAGCTTATCTAGCTGGTAGAATACCGAAAAAAGATTATGCAACTGCTTCTTCTCCTTTGACTGGAAGAATTAACAATCCTGATTAGGGCTAATAATTTCCTATATTCACCCAATCTCTGTTAGTCTAGGTAATAATTAAAAAATAATAAGGAAAAAGGACATTTAATTATGCCGTATACAACAGAAGAAGGTGGACGTTTAAATAATTTTGCTCAAGAGCCAAAAGTTTATCAAGCTGATGCTCCAGATCAGAAACAAAAAATGAACTATCTTATTTTAGGAGTTTTAGGAACTGTATTAGTAGGTAGTTTACTATTTGTTGCTTTTTCTGTTTCAGCTTAGATTTTCAGTATAAATTATTTAAAGATTGAACTAGGTTCCTGAAGTTTCAGGAGTCTAGTTTTTGTTTTGGATCTAAGACTCCAATTAGAGTTTGCTGAAAAAGTCTTTTTTAAGGAGTACG
Organism: Cyanobacteria bacterium P01_H01_bin.35; assembly: GCA_038747755.1. Classification (GTDB taxonomy): domain Bacteria; phylum Cyanobacteriota; class Cyanobacteriia; order Cyanobacteriales; family Microcoleaceae; genus Trichodesmium. The sequence goes on along the minus strand of JBCDJM010000178.1, from coordinate 417 downwards.
GAGTAGGTAGGGACGTTCCATGCAACGTCCCTACGGGAGTAATTTTTTTGCTCAACAATGAATGAGGTAGTTTTAGATGAATATAGATTTTAACAACTTTTGTAGTAAGATTTTATTCTAGGTCAATTAATATAGCTTTAAACCTATACCAAACCTATACAAAAATCATAGCTGATAGCTGATAGCTGAATGCTTACTTAAAAATATTGCTGAATCTTATACCAAATCTTAAAAGTCTTGCTACATCTCTTTGAAAGTAGGGAGTAGGGAGTAGGGAGTAGGGAGTAGGGAGTAGGGAGTAGGGTTTAAAGACAATAAGAAATATTAGCTTAATGCCGATAATCCTTAAAAAAAATGATACTTAGCTTATTTATTACTTAATAACTAAAGTATTGACGAAGTATAGGATTCTTTTTG